>JACQFM010000098.1 GCA_016200035.1 Nitrososphaerota archaeon | reverse complement strand
GCGGGTCCCTTCACAAGATCGCAATACATCTTGAGTAACATTTACACAATTGGTATCGTTGGCCTGATAAGTGCTGCTCTCATTGCCGCTGTAGGTTATCCGCTATTTTTCAAATCTGCCGAATTTAATGTTCTTACCATACCGCTTTTGGTATTTGCCTCAGTTACCGGCTCGATTCTTTTTGGCTCTATAGCATCAATAATATCAACAAGACTTCGCTCTAGCGAGGGTTTTAACGTAGTGATCAATACTGTGTTCTTGTTCTTCGCATTCGTAAGTACAGCTTTTTATCCGGCTGAAGGTGCACCGCCAGTTCTTTCAACTGCATTTTATTTTAATCCACTTACTTATCTAGTAGATGTGGTAAGGGCTGGAATCTTTGGAAGTTTCAGTAATTTTGTAGGAATTGAAATGTTAATTTTGATTGTGATTGCTTTCTCATTATTTACTATAGCCACGAAGCTTCTTTCCAAACTTGAATTATAATTAAATCTAAACTAGGACTAGTTATTTTTTTTGTTATTGGTAAAATCAATGCCGTTAATTGGACGCTACTTATGTTGCATGTAATTCCATGAAAATATGTCATCATATTAGTCAAAAGGCAATTTTATTAATAATCTGATTTAAATTTGGCATTTATCTAATTCATTTGTGGAAGTTAGAAGGAGGAGTAGCCTTTGGTTTCTTTTACCTATTTTCTTTAATATTATAGGAGGAGTAATTGCCTACTTTGTTATCAAAGACGATGATCCAAAACGCGCAAAAAACTGTTTGTGGCTTGGTATCATATTGACAGCAATTTCGCTTGCTATACTTTTAATTCCGCTTGTGATTGGAATTTCATTATTACCTCATCTTAAAACATTTCCTTCCAGTTACATCTAATTTTTAAATAAAGTAGCCCGGCCCAGATTCGAACTGGGGTCAAGGGCTCCAAAGGCCCCTATGCTTGACCGCTACACTCGGTGGATCTTTTTTCCTCTACCGGGCTTCCGGGCGTTGAATGTTGATTTGGGTTCCTTTATAATGTTATTTAGTGCTAGGATGAGTTAGAAAATTTGCTTTCTTATATAACAAAAACTTGCATAAGAAAAGCTCTAAAGACTCTTAATAGTTGAGAGAAGTTTCGGGAAAGGATCTTCCATAGAACTAAGAATTGTTTTTGCTCTTCTTCTCATCTTGTTCTTATCCGACTTTGCAATTTGTTTTATTATCTTGGCAATTCGCATTGAGTTTTTCTCTTTTACTAGCAAGCCCTTTTTCGCAAGATATTCTTCAATATTGTTGGGAACGGCATTGTAGGATATGGTGGGAATTCCCATCAAAGCTGCTTCAGCAGTCATAGTACCTCCTGAACCAATAAAAAAATCGGTAAACTCAAGTAAACTTTTTCCATCCACCACTTTATCCATGACTATGGCTTTGTTGCCAAATTCTTTTTTGAATGCTCTTATTTGCGATAAATATCTTCCTAAAATGACAATATTATAATCAGAAAATTCTCTAATTATTTCACGAATTATGTTGGTAGTCTTTGCCCTTTCTTTAGAGATATAGGCCGCTTGTGATTCTTCTGGTCTTACAAGGATTGTCTTTTTTTTAGTCAGTGAAAAATCATCTCTGGAGTATTTTTTTGATGTTTCTCTTACTATTACAGCTGCATCTATGGCCTTGTATTTTATAATATCCTTTTTTGCTATGCCATATCTTTGGAATTCTCTATATGGAATTATCCAAGGTATGAGGAGCTTTTGGACTAGCGGTATTGAAAGCCTCATTACAGCTTCTGCGTGAGGAGAATCGGAAAAAGCAACATGTTTTATCCCAAATCCATAAGAAATCCTTGCAGCCTCTGGAGAACAAAAGCTTACAGTAATTTCAGGTGCAAATTTTTTGGCTATGTAAGCTAATTTATGCATCCGACTGAGACTGGCTTTCAATTTATCTGTTTTATTCGGCCCACCATGTTTACCCAAAATTGAGAGATTTATTCCTCTGATTTTTGCAAGATTGACTACTTCACGGTAATTCCTTGAGGTGCATAATACTTGATTGTTTTTTCGTAACTTTCTTATCATTGGCTCAAAAAACAAAAGTTGTTTTGGAGTAAGTATATCAAACCAGATTTTCAAACATTTTTGATAGAATTTGAACATGGAAAAAGTTTTTCTTAGCCCTTCTGCCTAGCTGCACTGATTTGGGAGGGGCAAAAGTCGTTGTTTATGGTCTCAGCACAGAAGGATATGGTATTGCATGTCAAATGGCAATTAAGGGTGCAGACGTTTTTATTGTAGATGAATCTGCACACATGGCAATATCACTCAAATCGGAAATTGCAAAGACCTATCCTGACGTTGCTTCGTTAAAAGAAGATGAACCACTACTTGGTGTTGAACCAATTGATGTTGCAATCTCACGCTCTCAATACCTTTTCTTTGCACCAAGAATTAGGAAGACGGGGCAAGAGACAAAAATGGAAATTCACTCAAAATTCAAGGATGCAACCGCAGCTGTAAAAAAGGGTGGTTCTGTGATTTACAATCTTCCAACTGGAGTAGGGGGAAATAATGAAAACATCTCTCTTTTGGAACACATAACTGGTCTTGAGGTTGGAAAGACTGTATCATATTTTTATTACCCACTCGCAAAAAATCAAGCCCCTGAAATTATTGGTTCATTTAATGGCAAGTCGGACGAAAACTTGGGCAAGTTACTAACAAGTGACAAAAAAGAGAAAAAATTTGTTGCAATTTCTTCATCTGAATTGTTTCATGCCATAAAGATTCTCTCTCAATTTTCTGGTCTTTCTAGTATCCTTGAGGTTTGTAAGTTTGCTCAAGACGCCGGTACGAGAGCCGATCTCATGTTCACCGAATTCAAAAATCTATTCCTAGATGACATGACAAGTGGCCTATATGACTTAAGGTCACTAGGGTCTTCGCTTGAAGGAGCGGGTACTATGATGTATCTAGTCAATGGAAGTATAAAGGGAATAGAGGGATATATCAAACGCCTCATTGATGAAATTCGTTCAACCCTTAAAAAAAATGAATTGAAAGCTAGTAGGACAAAGGTCGTTTTACTTTGGACGCTTGATTCATATGAAATGCGAGGTGATAAAGTTGACATGCTCAATTCTCTTGTCACAAAATTACGTGATTACATTGGAGATGTTGAAATACATCAAGGTCCTACTTTTGATCTCTTTCATAGCGATAAAACCACAATTGTTGTCGCATGTTCAAAGGCCGATTATGAAAAGATAAGTAAAAGTGGCAAGGGAACCGATATTATAACAATAAAAACAAATCCATTGTGCGAGATCCTACAATAAAAGTAAAATTAGCCGAATATATCAACCACTTTAGTTTGTCTGAAGAAGAGAGCCCAAAAACAGAGGTACAAATAGAGACTGAGGACGAAATGAGGGAAAAATTAACAGTTGATGAATTAAAGTCTCGACTTGAAAAAGAGCAAGAAAATGTTGCATTATATGAAAAAAAACTCCGATATCTTCTTGCAGATTTTGAAAATATGAAAAAAAGAAGTGAGTCAGATGTTCAAAACCGTGTGAATTCAGTAATGGAGGGCATTGTGCTCAAGTTTTTATCAATATACGATGACTTTGTGCGAGCAAAGGAAGCACTTACCAAACAAAATGTAAACACGGAAGGATTGGATGCGATTTTAAAGAATATGAACTTACTTCTATCAGAATATGAAGTAACTCCAATTGATGCAACAGGAGAAATTTTTGATCCAAAACTTCATGAGGCTATATCTGTAAAGGAAGATCCGACACTAGACAGCAATACAATTACCTGCGAAATTCGTAAGGGATATATTTTCCGTAACCGAGTAATTAGACCTAGTTTAGTAGAAATATCAAAAAAGACAAAAAACGATTTAGGTGAAAGTAATGGCTAAAATTATAGGAATCGATCTTGGAACAAGTAACTCTGCGGCAGCAGTGATGTTAGGTGGAAAACCAACTCTCATTCCAGCAGCAGAAGGCACGACTATAGGAGGAAAGGCATTTCCATCTGTGGTAGCTTTTAGTAAGAACGATCAACTTCTTGTGGGTGAACCAGCCAGAAGGCAGGCTGTCACAAATCCTATGGGCACAATTATAGCTGCAAAGCGAAAGATGGGAAGCGACTATGTTTTCAGGGTAGACAGTAAAGAGTACAAACCACAACAAATTTCTGCATTTATTTTACAGAAAATAAAAAAAGATGCGGAAGCGTTTGTGGGCGAAAAAATTGAAAAAGCCGTAATAACAGTTCCTGCGTATTTTGATGATAATCAGAGACAGGCAACAAAAGATGCGGGTCAAATTGCTGGCCTTGAAGTTGTTAGAATAATCAATGAGCCTACTGCAGCATCACTTGCGTTTGGTCTTGATAAATCAAAACAAGACATGAAAATTTTGGTGTTTGATTTTGGCGGTGGAACACTGGATGTAACCATAATGGAAATGGGAGGTGGTGTTTTTGAGGTGATGAGTACATCTGGTGATACCCAGCTTGGGGGAACTGATATGGACAAGGTAGTGATAGACTATATTGTTGATACCTTTAGAAAGAATACAGGGAATGATCTCTCAAAAGATAGCACAGCAATGGTTAGAGTTAGGGAAGCAGCAGAAAAGGCAAAGATAGAACTTTCTTCCATATATGAAACTGACATCAATCTACCCTTCGTATCATATGACCAAAACAGTGGACCAAAAAACCTTGAAATGAAACTGACCCGCGCTAAGCTTGAGGAACTTATCAACCCAATAGTGGAAAGATGTAGATCTTCAGTTACGAAGGCGTTAGAAGATGCAAAACTTTCTCCGGTTGACATTTCCAAAATTATTCTAGTGGGAGGACCAACAAGAATACCACTAGTGAGAAAATTCGTTGCTTCTGTGATGGGCAAAGAACCCGAATCTGGTGTAGACCCTATGGAGGCAGTTGCGTTAGGTGCAGGAATACAAGCTGGGATTATAGCCGGAGAAGTAACAAGCGATATTGTTCTTCTTGATGTTACTCCTCTGACTCTCGGAGTAGAGGTGTTAGGTGGATTACGTGAGCCATTAATAGAAAGAAATACAACTATCCCTACGTCAAAAAGCAAAATTTTCACAACGGCCGCAGACAACCAAACCGCTGTTACAATTCATGTGGTACAAGGTGAGAGACCAATGGCTTCAGATAATGTATCGCTGGGAAGCTTTAATCTTTCTGGAATACCTCCTGCACCCAGAGGTGTACCACAAATCGAAGTCAAATTTGACCTTGACGCAAATGGTATACTTAACGTTACAGCTAAAGATCTTGGTACACAAAAAGAAGCAAAGATCACTATGACTGCTAGTACCAAACTTACAAAAGAAGAAATTGAGAAAATGAAAAAAGACGCGGAACTATACGCAGAACAAGACCGCAAGAAGAAAGAAGAAATTGATCTCAAAAATGAAGCAGAAGGCTACATCTATACTACTGAAAAGCTGATAAATCAGGATCTCAAGGATAAGATAACTCAAGAACAAGGTATCAAAGTGACCAACGCGGTAAAGGAGTTAAAAGATGTTCTTGACAAAGGTTCTGCCGAAATAAAACCAAAGCTGGACACATTAAAGACAATTGTTAATGAAATAAGCACCGAACTTTACAAAAAAGTAGCTGCCACAGCAACGACATCACAGTCTGGAGACGGATCTCAGAGCGGTCAAGGTGACGGTCAGAGTCCTAATCAAAGTAAAACTTAATGCGTCTATAGTTTATACTACCCAACTCAGCTAAATATTTTCGAATCATGTTTCAACAAATTAAATTGTTATCTATATTTTTTTTAATAATCTTGGTTCCTATAAAAAATAGCTTTGCTACTTCAACCATTGATTCTATTTCATTTTATGGAAAAGGAAGAGTGGCCCAATCAAGTACTTTTGCAGGTCAAATTGTATGGATAATTACTGACGGTAAAAAAGGAGCTATCATACATAGCACTAACAATAGTGGCGTAGTAGTAGTTAGACTAGCACTATCAGAAAATGATCATTGTCTTCATAGTGAATCAAACATATGTTATGATGCGACGGTCAGCGATGTCACAGGTACAGACATTCGCGTCGGAGATAAAGCTAGATTAGATATAGATTTGAAAAATAGGAAAGAAATTATCTCTGTTACCTCTGGCGAATTTAAAGGCGAAACCATATCGATTAACCTACTGAATACGAAAATACGGAGCTACGAGGATTTCTCACTTAAATTTTCGAAAATTGGAGGAATTGCAGGATTGAGCCAAACAGTAACATTGGAGTCATCAAAGAAAACACTTACTGTTCAAAGTGGACTTGAAGAATCCAAACCTTTTATGATTGATGATAAGAAGTTAGCAGAACTTAAGGAGTCTATAACT
>JACQFM010000097.1 GCA_016200035.1 Nitrososphaerota archaeon | reverse complement strand
TCCATTCTGATACTCCCTTAAAAGGCAAACAATCCTCAACAAAAACGCCTTCTTTTCCTGACATTCTTACTATCAGTCCTTTTTTATTTGTTAGTTCAAACGGGAATCTTATAACTTTACCACGTCTCTCATCTTGAATATTAATTGTGTACTCTTTACTGTCAAACTCAGCTTTTCCCTTGAAGTAACTTTCATAAATGTTCAGATACTTTATCTTGATTCTCAGTATGTTTCCTGATTGCAAATGATTTTTTCCTCTTTCAATCTACAATGATTTGTAGTTGTTCCAATAACTAGTAGCATGTGAAGATAACTGGGCAAAAAGAGAAAAGAGTTTTGCATACTATCAAGAGTTATGTTATCGTGCCACTTCCTGCTATTCTCAAGTTCTGTGATTCTGGCTTTAGTACAACACAGATATCATTTTTATCAAATGCAGCCGGTTTGCCTAGCAATAGTCTAAATGGCTTTAATGAAACTATTTTAGCTGGACGGATTTGCAGACCAATATTTACTTGAAACATCTGGTTTTCTACTATGTCATCCTTAAAATATACATTCTTAGAAAAATCTAGAGAGATATCTTGACCTACTTGAATTGAATCTTGTAAACAGAGTATGTCCCCTCTTTGGACATCATTTGGTGTTATACCCTTTACAGAGAGTCCCACCCTTGCTGGCGATACAGCTTCGTCGACCTGATCATCATGCATCTGAATAGACTTTATCATAACATCAGCACCCTTTGGCATGAGTTTGAGATTATCATACGTTTTTACTTTGCCTTGCGTAACTTTACCCAAGATAACAGTCCCAACTCCTTTCACATCAAAACAGTGGTCTATTGCTATTCTGGTGGGACCGTCTTTGTAAATGGGTTCAATTGCATCAATTTCTACTTTTAGCGCTGCCTGTTCCACAAGTTTGTACTGTTCTACTACAGTTCCTTTTATCATGCTAAGGAGTTTGCTTCTATCAACGTCGTACGAATGGCAAAGTATTCCTTGGGTTTTTTTTAGATTATCAAGGGCAACAATTTGTTCGCCAATAAATTTATCAAGTTTTGTTACATAGAATATGACAAACTCTGACATGTTTATTGCCTGAAAAAGTACTTGAATCTTCTCAGGAAACCCTGTTGGTACAGTCCATGTTCTAATCAATTCGGCTTCTTTTTTGTCATATATTGTAAGATCAGTTGCGGTTCCTTTTTTCCCAAACTCGGTGGCTACTGATTCATCGCCAAGTATGACGTAGTTAATGGACTTCATTGCATAAGATTGAAAACTAGTCAGCTGGCTAGTAAAAAATCTTGTGAGGTGAAAAGTATTGTCCAAATTAGCTATACTATTACTTACCTGAACTAGAGGCGTTTGCTTTTACTCCGGCTGAAGCCTCCATCTTCTTCTTAAATTCTTCCTCTAGTTTCTTTTGTCTCTCTTTTAGATCTTCAAGCCTCTTTTTCTCCTTGTCAACTACCTTCTCTTCCTTCTTTGTCATTTTTTCTTCAGTTTTCACCATCTTCTCTTCCATGATGGTTTTCATTCTGATTTCCTTCATTTTTGCAATTGCTTCTGTCTTTTCTTTTTCTTCTACCTTAAGCCCCTTTGCTTCCTTGATGAGAACCTTTGTGTTTTCCCTAAATTCTTTGAAAGTTTCTTGAAATTTTTTCCTATCGTCAGCGTATTTTTCTCTAATTAATTTCAGTTTTGCTTTGCAATCCTCGCTAACTTGCTTTCTCGTATCAGGTGTAGCATCTTTTATCTTTTCACGGCATTCTTTAATTGCGCTAACCGTCTCCTCTCTTTGTTGCTTAAATGCATCTATTGCACCCTTTAAAAAGCTAGAAACTTGTTGACCCAAGTTTTCTACATCAGCACTTGTTGTGGCTGTCATGTTACCAGACTCGCTTGCCTGTGTCTGGGCACCTGCTGTTGCATTTGTTGAGGTGCCTGTCGAGCCCATACTTGTTGTAGTGTTTGCAGATACGTTTGCTGAGACACCAACACTGGCAGTCTCGTTAGCAGCCTGCGCTTGTGAAAAACCAAGAGGAGCACCTAAGGCCCCTGCAAGCAATATCATAAATGTTGCAATACCAGCCAGTTTCATGAATGATATCTTTTTCATTGCATCCATTTAAGGATAAAGTATGATGGTTAAGTAACACTGAAATACTAAAATTTGCAAGTTTTGAATTGGCATTGTTTGCATCCGATTATATAATTTCTAGTTAGCTTTTTGTAAAAAAATAGATTCTAGTTTCTTGCAATTACCAAGTCAACCTTGTAATGTAGGCTAAGACGCGAGTTTATGTTCAACTTCCAAGGAATGAATCTTGGTTTTTTTGTGTCATTAATTAATTTGAAACCACAGCGTTCTATTTCTGATCGTAGCAGTTTTGGATCTAATTTATTTTGTGCCACTATTAATCCGAATTTTCTCTTCCCGAATGGAGGTGCGAGAGAATTTGCTACAAAAAAGTCTAGATTTCGAGAATTATTTTTCTTAGCCTCTGATATTGCATAAAAAGATTGGTCTATGCCAAATGCAAGATCGTTCCTTTTAGCCAATTCCTTGGCAATGTAGCCAATTGAGCAACCGTGTTCTAGTACGGCATCGCACCTTGGAAGCTTTCTAATACGTTCTCTCATATGTGAATAAAATTTGGACTTGAGGCTATTCTTGTAGGTTTGAACCCAGCGCTCTTCAACTTTGGTTACATCAGTAGTATTTTTATTAATCTCTTTGAGGCTTTTTTTTACAAATGATTTCAACCCAGGATTTTTGGACTGCAGCATCAAATAGCCGCCCAGTCTAGCTCGATTCGATAGATAGGAGGAAAAATTTGGCCACATGATAGGAATTTTTGAGATTATTGGATATCTCATTCTGCAATTGGTGCAGAAAAGAAATCCCTCATCTACTTCGTTTGACTCCTTGTATGGTTCTAATTCTAGTTTGGAAATGCAGTTAACACATCTTAGGTACTCTAGGCTAGATTGGTGCATCTAATAATCAAGAATTTATCTGAACAAATGAATCTTGAGGAACCTGCAAATCTCCAAATAATTCTGGATGAATTATTTTTGCTAGAATTTCAAGACCTGCTACCGTTCTTGGGCCAGGTTTGCTAAAGTAAGAATTGGCATCAACTACAAAGATCTTGTTATTTTTTATTGCTTGCAATGATTTCCACTCGATACTGCTTGCAAGAATAGTATACTCCTTTAATGTTCGTGATATGTCAAATCCGCATGGCATCAATATTATCATTTCAGGATCAAATGCTGCCACTTCTTGAATTTTCATTCTTCTTGAAGGCTCGCCAATAGTGCTTATTCCGTTTGTTCCTCCTGCAGTCTCAACCATCTGAGGAACCCAATGGCCTGCCGTAAAAAGTGGATCAAGCCATTCTATACACAGGACCTTTGGTCTTATCCCTGTGATTTTGTTTTTCACGTACTGGATACGTTTTCTTAAAGAATTTACCATATCTTGTGCTTCCCTTTCTCTTCCAACATATTTTGCCACTTCCAATATACTTTGTAAAATATCATCAAGGTTTTGTGGATTAAGAATTACAATCTCTGGCTTTTTTTTCAGAATTGAGACTGCTCTATCTATTTCTTTAGTAAATGGCGAACAGACCTCACAAAGTCCTTGAGCAACGATAAGATCAGGATTAGCTTTGCTTAGAACCATGTCATCAACCTCATAAATATCGCTTCCAGAGTGGAGCAGCTCTACAATTTTTTTGTCTATTTGGTTACTGCTCATTTTGTTATGGTCAAACGACGAGCGTATTACTCTAGGTTTTCTTTTTGCATCATCAGGAAAGTCACACTCGTGTGTTACACCAACTAGTAGATCACTCACTCCAAGATCATATAGAATTTCAGTAGCACTTGGAAGAAACGAAACGATTCTCTTGCTCACGTTATCACTTAGATAACTTCATACTTTAAACATACTTCTAAAATATTCAAGACTCTGGCCAATCTGCGCCACATTTAGGGCACTTTCCACGAAGACCATTGTATTTAGCATCTTCAACTATTATTGCTTCTTCATTACCACATGTAGAGCATCTTGTTTTTGTCAAATGGATTACAGGTTTCTTAATATCGTTTAATATTTTAGTGTACTTCAACACATTAGCTTAGTATTCAATATTCTAGCTGATAATCTTGCCATTAAATTCATAAAAAATTGACTAAGCGACTCCTATTCTACACAAGTCCGATAAGTTTCATTATTTTATTTGCAGTCCTGTCAATATCTGAATCAGGTTCTGCAGATATGAGTAGTACGTTGTTATTTATGGGAAAACTCATCATTATTGCCTTCTCTCTTCTGGATGCGGAATATTTTACAGGCCCCAAGCTGTAATCAAACTCTTTTCTCATAGATACCATTAAGGCAAGCTCCATGTACATTTTCTGTCTTTCTGCGTCATCTTCAAGAGGTTTAATTTCTTCTTTGAAACCACCGGCAACAAGCCTTCCCATGTTATTAATCAGACCGGCAAACCTAATCTCCTTTTCTTGTAGTAGCTTTTTGCATTTTTGATCAAAAAGCCAATACTCATTTGCCTTTTCGTTCTGCGACATCATACCACAATGATATCACGTTCAACAATAAAAAGTAGATCTTAGTAAGAACCCGCTACTTATCTAATGACGCTAAATTAAGCGGAACCTGTTAAAACGCCTACAATCAGCATTGTGCAACCTATTGTTTCCGCCATATCCTTCTTTTTCAGTATGATGAGACAGGTGTCTCAGTAAATGACACACTCATCTTCTTGTGATATCATTACGCATACAATTGTGAGGAATTCAGATTGAGTAAATATAGAGATGGAGACTTTAAAAAGAGACCAAAGAGTCCTGAACCTGATCTAGAGCAATAATAGCTCTTTTAGGATAACTGCGTCAATTTAGGACACGGTCAAGAAAGTATTTTTATCTACATACGTTTAGTTAATTCTTCAAGAAATGGAATCGATAGAGACAAACTTTTGGTTTGAAGTATCAAAATTAATTGTAGAAAGTCTCATCGTTATTCTGCTCTGGAAGACTGTCAAGGATTATGGTGAGGTAGGAAAATTAAGCAGAATACAGACAAAGCAGAGATTTAGACCATGGGTAGGTCCTTGCAGTGGCATACAGCTCGAGTCGGTGACTGAAGAGAAGAATCATCAGTTTGTCATCACGTTAAAAAATTTTGGCGAGACGCCTGCCACAAGTGTTGTGGCAAAATTTGCTCGCAAAACTGAACCTCTTACTAGAGATATTTTAAAGTCTGAAAAGACAAGTGACTTTAATCTCGGACCTTTGTTGCCAAACATGGAGAAACGGTATTGGTTTTTTATTGATTCTGATTTAATTGAGAGAGTCAAGCTCGATAGTGCCAAGATCTTCATTTATCTTTATTTTATGTACGAGTTCGATGGTGGCAAAAGTGGGTATGGTTTGATCAGTCGCTATGATGCATCTTCGAATTCCTTTATTCACACCGATATGTGGGTAGATTGAAGGCTCGTAGCACTGCGATCACCATTCTATTCTGTAAGTCTGCCCTTTTGTAATATCGGTCTTGGCCCACCTCACAACGTTGTTTTCGCCATCCTTTCTTATCGTGGGCTTTATTTTTGATGGCTTTTTTTCTTCGGTTTCCTGGTTAATGTCGTAAAGTACTGGTTCTTTTATGGTATCATTTAGTGGATATTGCATTTTTAGCACAAGTTTTTTACAGTCTATCAAAAAAGCGTTTTCAAAGTATCTTTCTGGTTCTTCCACTTCATATTCGATGATATAGTAACGGCCGTCTTCACCTTTTAAAATCGGTTGATTAAATCGCGTGGTAAATTCTTTCTGATAAGGTTCATCTACGTTGATACTAGATATCTTCAACTCTCGGTTGTTTTCATCATAAACGCTGACATTTAGATCATTTATGGAGGGCTTTTCAACATCGGTTGCTATTCCATGAAGAACATCGTATATTGGTTCATCTGAAATATTCTTAACTTCGTAAACTCTTTTGTAGTGAACAAGCATCTTCTTTGGATCTTTGATGGTAAGATCAACTTCCACAAATGGATAGAGTGTTGTCTTTTGGCGTTTGATAATCTCTTCGCCCATCTTGCTTCTCTGAGCTGCACCTTTGATCGGATGTTTTGGATTTCCAAAACCCTTTCCATATGTTGAATAAATTAGCATAGTTTGGCAATGCTTTATGGTAAAGTCATGAACGGGTTTGATTATCTGCTTGTATTCATCTGAAAGCTCTCGCAAATCTTCGGCCATTCTGGTGCTAAGCAGTATGTGGCCGTTGTCTCCAAAGTCCATCACTCTCCTAGCAAGAATTATTCCAGGACCCCACACGTTCTTGTTGCCCTGAAGGTCGTTTACTATGAAGACATTACCGGCGTGTAAACCTACTCGAATCAAAACGATTTCTGAAGGAATCTTTCCTTTGTTGTAGACGGCAAGTTTTTGCTGCAGCTGTATAGCTAGCTTGAGGGGAAGTTCAGGACCCTGAAGAAATCCTAACGCCATCCCATCCCCGGTAGGAAGGGCCAGTATCAGTTCTTTTGGGGTTTCTTTGTAAATCTCACATTCTGCGATGCTTTTGTTTAAAACCTCGATCTTTTTTATCTGAGTCTTAGTTGACATGGTTGGGTCTGAAAGGCCTACCACATCTACAAAGAAAAAATTGGCATGAATGAGATTGAGGCTAGTGCTTATTCCCACAATCTAAAAAATAAAATGAACCCACAGATAAATCTGTTCTTCGGTTTTTAAAATAATCAAACGGAGATTTACTTCGGTTTTCTTATACCGCAATTATTCCGTTTGTGATAAGCCACTGTATTCCGTGTACAAAGTCATTTTCTGATATAAGGTCTTCTGACCACCACTCTGCATTGTTCTTGACCCAGTCTGGAATTTGAATTTGTTTAGATGCGCTAGTACCTGCTGATGTGGTACTTGGCACCTTCATTATTCCCTTTTGGATAAGATACTGTACACCGTTTACAAATTCGGAATCTCCAATCTTACCTTCAGACCACCACTTGGCATTAGTCTTTACCCACACCGGTATCTCCGAATCAGGAGCTATGGTCTTTGGCTTTACAATCTGTAGTGCATCATGGTATACGGTGTCACGTGG
>JACQFM010000092.1 GCA_016200035.1 Nitrososphaerota archaeon | reverse complement strand
GTTCATTTCTGGCATAATCACTCTGGCAAGTGCCACCATTAGCTTGAAATATGATTCTTCTGCAGGAGGAAAGCTGTTCATCCTCGTATCAAATTTTGGCTGAAAGTTTTGTAGAATTACCTCTTGTATGTGACCATACTTTTTTTGAATCTCTTTTATGACATACAGTGAATCGATCAACTCAAAAGCAGTTTCTCCAATTCCTGCTAGTACCCCCGTTGTCATCGGGATTTTAAGATCTCCAGCATCTTTCAACACTTGTATCCTAGCCTGTGGGTTCTTGCTTGGTGCAAATTGATGAGGCATTCCCCTTTCTGACAAGCGTTCACTTGAATTTTCAAGCATTAGGCCTATGCTGACATTTGTCTTTTTAAGCTCACTCATCTCAGATTTTGTTAGGTTTCCTGCATTTGTATGTGGAAAAAGTCCTTCCTCAAGTGCAATCTCTGAAGCATGAACCAAATACTCTGGCGTACTGGTATAGCCATTTTCCTTGAGCCAACTTCTGGCCTCAGAGTATTTTTGTTCAGGTCTTTCGCCAGTCACAAATAGTGCTTCAGTGCACTTGCTTCTCTTTCCTAGTTTTGCAAGATTACGAATATCATTTTTTGACATCAAGGAAAGCTTTGATTGATTAGGTTCAGATTTGTATGTGCAATAAGAGCAGGTATCTCTGCAGAGGTTTATTACATTGAAAAAGACTTTTCGCGAGTAAGTAACAATTTTTTTCTTGTGTTTATTTCTTAAAAACCCTGCAACCGTATAAAGTTCGACAGGATTGATTAAGGCATTCTGGTATGTGTGATACGCATCACCTTTTGATAACTCCTTGCCGTCAAAGATTCCGTTTAGGGCTTCAGAATTTGAGACAAGTCTACTCAACACCTCAACTAGTTTCGGGGGAAGTATTTATTCTTGTACTAGGTTTGACTTGGTCTCTCTTCAAGAATCAGAACAATGCTTTGGACCTGACCATTGCGCAATACTTCAAGAACGATCTTGTCACCGACGCTTTTTTCTCGTTGAAGATAGACTAAGATATCATCAATCTTTCTTACATTTTTGTGGTCTACGGACAAAATCAAATCTCCACCAATCTGGTACTTTATTCCGTCCACTTCTTTTGTTTCAGTTGAACCATGCAGGCCAGCCTTGTCCGCTGGACTTCCTTTTACTACACTTACAATCAAGAATCCCTTTGTGTCCTTTAAGTTAAGAACGCTAGCAACATCAGAATCTATATCGACACCTGTTATTCCAAGCCAAGTGTGATGGTAGTGACCATCCTTTATCAGAACAGGAGCAATCTTTGAAATGGTTATCGATGGTACTGCAAAACCTACCCCTGTAAACTCTCCAGTGTCAGATTGTATCGCTGTGTTGATTCCTATTACCTCACCTTTCATGTTCAACAATGGACCTCCTGAATTTCCTGGATTTATTGCAGCATCGGTTTGGATAACGTCAGGAATTGAGAATGGTGAGTTTCCTGGCGGTGACAAAAGCCTACCTACTTGACTTACAATTCCGGATGTCATAGAACCAGAGAGTCCAAAAGGATTGCCAATTGCGGCAACAGGATCACCGATACGTAGCTGCGAAGAATCTCCCAGAGGCAAGGGACGCAGTACTGCAGGACTAGCATCTACTTTTATTACAGCAATGTCTGTAAATTTATCCACGCCAACAACTTTGGCATTATATGATGTACCGTCAAGAAAGGTAACCGTAATTTTTTGAGCATCATCAACAACATGACTATTAGTAATAATATGACCTAAAACGTCATAGACAAATCCTGAACCGACGGAGCGTGCACCTGCAGTTTGGTTCGATTTGCGAACAGAAACTTTGACCACACCATCCTGCGATTTCGCAAAAAGTTCAGCAAGCGAGACCTCTGTATTTCTTGATGAAAATACCGATCTGTCATCAGTCTTTAGGTTTGGTACATTTGGTACTGTAAGTTCCTGTTGAAGAGATTCTGTTCTGTGAGGCGAAAAATAGAACGCAAATACTAGGAGAAGCGCAATTCCTCCGAAGACTCCGCCTAAGATTGCTGTAGTTTTATCCAAGAAGCTAGTGTATTTACTGTTTATCTATAATTCTTACTAACCAATCATTCCTTTGTTACAAAAGTAAAATCTGAGTGTTTGAGTTTTTTCTCACGAGGTTATTGTTTCTCGTTCATTATGCTTCGTGCCATAGCCCACCCTCGTTCAATAAGTGATTGAACACTGGCTGACTTTACACACGCCGGCGCACCACCCTTAGACTTTAAAACTAGCTCAAAACCATCCTTGCATTTAACATCATGGGCAGCAACTCCATGAGCCACCTGCATTCTGGGTGATTCAATATTACCTTTCTCCATCATTTTTTCTTTCATCTTATTTGTTTCTGCTGCGCCACCCGTCATAGTTTCTGTCATGTTTCCTTTCATTGCTTCTGTCATGTTTCCTTTCATAGACGCTGTCATATTCCCTTTCATAGTTTCTGTCATGTTTTCTTTCATAGGCTCTGTCATTTTTTCTTCCATGGGAGCTGCATCTTGCACCTCTAATGCATCAGAGGCCTTGGTCTCTTCAACTTTTAAGCTTTCATCCCATACTCTTATAATAATATCAGATTTTTTCATTGGTTTTGCAAATGTTAGATCATAACTAACTTCAAAATAGTTGCCTTCTTTTGATACGGACACATTAACGGTAGAGAATAATCCGCTAGGATCACTTACTTGTACGGGTTTATCAGTATCAAATACAACGAAGGTATTGCTGTCTGCAACTTCTCTTGAAGCGCCGTTCAGATTTGTGTATATTGCAGCGTGTATTTTCTGTGATGTTCCTAAATCATCCCACATACGTAGTTTGAGATTCACATTCTTTCCAATCTCTACAGTAGTTGTCGGTATTGCGTTTGAATATGCAGTTAGTTTGAAGCTCTTATCTTGAATTGTAAGGCCATTTGTAATAGTCAAGCCTTGATATCCTCGGATTGTTAATATTTTTGCCTCTGAAGGGTGGTTAACCAAGATCGGAATAAGAATAAGTGAAGCTGCTAAAGACAAATACAATAATTTGTAGTTCACGCTGCGTGTTGAAAGGAACTTTATATTAAGATTTCAGAGATTCTCACGTTTCACAGGCAGATGTATTATGAAAAATAGAAATTGGTTCTGATAATTGCTAAACACTTATCGAGTTTTGAATTTGGTCTTGCATAGAATATGACCTGCCTCTCCATACTAGCGCCGAATTTCTTTTTACTTGCAAAATCCCACTTGCAAATCCAGACACAATTACAAAACTTCCAACTGGGGCTAGCAATGCGTGAACAATTTTCAAACTTAATCCTTTTTTTGTTTCAATAATTGCTGCCATGTAAAGCAGCCCAACCGTAATTAGAGAGGTGTAAAAAAGTATTGTAGAAGATTCAGCAAGACTTGAAAAAATTGCTGAATATATCAATATAGGGAAAGGCATGAAAAGCAAAAACAGTACGGCAAAAAATATTGCAACTGCGATACTCTTTTTTTGTAAATAAAGTGGTATTATCAACCTCTTTAATCCATTCCACAAAGTATGCAAATCTCGTGCCCAAACAGCTTCAAGAAGATGTTCGCCACGTACCATTTTCAATTTGAATCCTGACTCCTTTACTTTTTTACCCAAAGCGCCATCTTCTACAAGCTCGGCTTTTACCCCCTCATGTGTGCCAACATCTTCGTAGGTTTTTCTTTTTATGATGAAAAAGCTTCCAAAAAAATAACCAGTTTTTTTTGACGGATCGTTTACTCTTAAAGCTGAAAATCTCGTATGCAAAAATGTTGAGAGCATAGGCAGAGTTATTCTGGTCCACCAATCAAGGCAGAGCATCTTTGGAATTACGGTAAGCGCATCTAGATTTTCGCTGAGCAGGTGAGAGACAGCAAGCGAAATCATATTTTTAGAATGCTTTGTGTCAGCGTCAGTGAAAAGAAGGAGCTCCCCTGTGGCTCTCTTGAATCCTTCAAAACAGGCCCAGTTTTTTCCCATCCATTTTTCAGGTTTGGGTTCTGCCAGTACATAAACCACTTTGGAACTTTTTTCTGCTAATCTTTTGATAATATTGCCTGTTTTATCCTCGGAACGATCATTGATGGCCACGATTTCATAATTTTCATAGTCCTGATCTAAAAGTGAGTTGAGACATTTTTCAATAAAATCTTCTTCATTTCTTGCTGGCAAGATAACCGAAACCTTTGGTTTGTGATTAGACTTGTTTTCAAATCTATCTAAAAATGGTGAATCACGAAACGAAATCCACATTGATCTGATTAACAAGGCCCAAGTTATCGAAACTGCAATAAGAATGGCCGATAGCGCATAGTTTACAACATCTAGGGCAATATCCATGAGAACTATCTCTCAACTTCTTGTTTTATGCTTGCAAGTGCTTGCTCGGTACCACTCTGGATGTGTTTTTTTACCATACCAGTAAACATGCCCATCATCTCTGATAGTTTAATGTCCCAAGTTGCCTCAAGAAGAGTTCCGCTGTCCTTTGGACTCAAGCTGAGAGTCTTTGTACCATTGAGTATTCCTTTGGTAAATGTTGCGTGAACTTTCTCTTTGGGATAGAGTGTAACTGTCTGCATACATTTTGAATCCTTAAAGGCAATAGTTATTTCTCTGATCACAACATTGCCTTCCTTTGAAATGTTGCGTACTTCTTTTGTTCCCTTCCAAAACTTTGGTTCTCCATCTAGATCTGAAACTATATTCCAAACCTTCTCAAGTGGTGCATTTACTGTAACTGACGCACTTATTTCGACCATATCAAGCAGCTTCTACAGTCTACATATTAGTCTTGATTTGTACAAATATGTCTACATCACTAGAAATATTTCCAACTAAAAATTTTTTTCTTTAAATTTTGATTTTTAGCTTATGCCATAAATAAAACCGTCACTAGATTTAGGCAAAAATTGCTCAACAATAGTCTTTTTCTGTGATTCATACTTGGAATGGAGGTCACTGTAGAGATTGGTTATATCCTACTTTAGCGTATCATACATTATGAATGACTATACCTGTACCTGTTCCTGTGGCTGTGAGAATCCTGCCGATGAATATGTTTGTCATAATTGTAGAATTGGCTTGTGTAAAGTAGGAATGAAAAGATAACTAATTCTTAAAAAGGAAAATCGAACTAGAAGTTTGAAAGATCTACTTCGTATCTCCTGACGCAGTTGTGTCATGGGCCCAAAATGTGCAGACTGCGTAAATCCATTTAGCCGACTTCTGTATAAGATCAGTTAGTTACCGTGTCTTTTTCTATTTCTTGCACCTTTCTTGCCTGCTGCTACATAAGATGCATGTGATCGCTTTTTCATACGTGAATTGAAGTGTGTAGAGCCATTATAGGGAGCTAGTCGCCAATAGTTGCTTTATTAATAGAATTTTTTAAAGCGGATAAGAAGTAGAACTAAAAAAGTCGAAGGTATTATGGATTGGTGAAAGAAATTGAGTTACTATAGACGAAAACGCTGTGAGGATTGTAACAGAATTAATTGCACGAAAGGATGCAACTGCGATTGCCATTATGATCCAAGAAGCTAAAGAAGCCAAAACCACGCTGTCAATCTCTTCTTTTGTAACAAGCTTTACAACAAGATCAATTGGTAATGCTATGTCTAAATCATTAGGAATATTTTCGCAACAAAAACTGTATCTTTAAAAATCAATTTTTGATTCATAGTTTAAATACATCTGTCGAAAGATGTAAGCAAATCCTGCTGAACAATAGAAAGACATCAAGTCATTATACCACGAGTTTACAATGTTTTACTTTATTTTATAGCAGACTTGACTGCAAAATCTATCATTTCTTTTGGAATATTCTTTTTTGAAACTCTTGATAGTCCCTTAAACTCTACTGTACTGTTTATTTCATGTACTAAAAGTCCACGAGTCTCATCTTCCATCAAGTCTACTCCAAGTATCCCTCCACCAACTGCCTTGGAGGCTCTTAAACTAATGTCTTCAAGTTCTTTTGTTATCTCGCATTCTATCGGTTCTGCACCTAGCGCAATGTTTGTTTTAAAGCTACCAGATGATGTCCTGTACATTGCTGCCACTACTTGATCTCCTACCACAATTACACGGATGTCCCTTGGTGGCCTCTTGACCAGTTCTTGAAGATAGTAGATCCTGTCCAAAGGCCCATCACTTAGTTCTCTGACCTCAATTATGGCATCTGCTGTATCTCTGTCCTTGAGAAGCACTACTCCTCTTCCCCAACTTCCCACCACGGGTTTTATTACCATTGGATATCCAACCTTCTCAAGATTCTCTAGTGCAGTCTCCGATGAGAATGAAAAATATGTTCTTGGCGTGGGCACGTTATGCTTCTTTAACATAAGTGATGTTACTATCTTGTTACCACAAATGTTTGTAACCTCGAACTTGTTTATTACAGGAATGTCCAGGAACTCTAGACATGCAGTAAAGTGAAGACCTCGAAAATAGCTTACACACCTCTCCAGAACAACATCACCAAAATCAAAATCACTTCTTTTACTTTCTGTGCTCAGACGCGTTATCTTTGCATCAATCATCTTTGTATCGTGACCAAGCTCGATTGCTTTTTCTTCGAGCATTTTCTCCTCTGCCCTTACTCTATCGAAAACAATACGAATCTTTGACATTTACTCTCCCCAATCTTCGCCGACTTTCTCAGCATGTTTTAGCTGACACGTAGATCCATTTTTTTGTGCAATTTCAAAGTCAGAACCGCAATCAGGGCATGAGATTATTTCTCCAACACTTGCGTCATCTGGAATTTTCAGTGTTGCATCGCACTCTGGACAATTCATTATTTTATTTTTCACCCCTTTTTTGTAATTTATTAGCTTCCGTTGATTGCATTCCCCAGAACTCAACAAATCCTTTTGCTAGAGTTTGGTCGAATACTGAACCAGATCCATAAGTTGCCAGATCGTGACTATACAACGAATAATCTGATCTCCTTCCAACAACTCGCAAACTTCCTTTGAACATCTTCAGCTTTACAGTTCCGCTAACTCTCTTTTGTGTGGCATTGATAAACATATCTAAATCTGATTTTAGTGGGTCCTCCCATAGTCCGGAGTAGACTAACCAGGCCCACTCTGAATCAACAACAGATTTGAATTTCAGCTCGTGCTTTGTTAGCACCATCTTCTCAAGATCGCTATGGGCCTCAATAAGGCAGGTTGCCGCCGGAGTCTCGTAGACTTCACGAGATTTTATACCTACAACCCTATCTTCGATGTGATCGACTATGCCTATGCCGCACGAACCGGCCTTTTTATTGATGTATTCTATCAGATCGATTGGACTAAGATTCTTGCCGTCTGCCGCAACAGGAACTCCCTCTTTGAACTTGACCTCCAGATACTGTGCTTTGTCGGGAAGATTCTTTGTCTTTACCCAGATAAATGCATCATCCGGAGGCTCTTTGTACGCATCTTCTAGCGTTCCACCCTCAATTGCCCTTCCCCACAGGTTCTGATCGATACTGAATTTTTTTGCTGTAGTATCAATCTTGATTCCATGCTTTTTGGCAAATTTCAATTCAACATCACGCGTTAGGTTTAGGTCACGAATAGGAGCAATGATTGGAAGATTCGAGCTTGAGCGCATGGTAACATCGAACCTTACCTGATCGTTTCCTTTTCCAGTGCATCCATGGGCTAGAGCTTTTGCATTCTCTTTTTTTGCTATATCAACTACTTTTTGTGCAATTAATGGTCTTGCCAGTGCTGTTGCAAGGGAATATTTTTTTTGATAAAGTGCATTTGCTTTGATAGCTGGAAAGATAAAATTTTTTACAAATTCGTCGCGAGCATCTAGATTGTAATGTTTTATGACGCCAAGCTTCTTTGCTTTTGCTGCAATTTTCTTTTGATCATCTCCTTGTCCAACATCTACTGTGACAGTCACAACATCCAAGTTGTGTTTTTCTTGCAAATATTTTACAACAACAGAAGTATCTAGCCCTCCAGAGAAAGCTAGAACTGCCTTTCCTTTCATTGAGGTTTTCTGTGATCTGATTTTCGCATTTATCTTTTGTGCTTGGTTTATTTTTTGATTGAAACTTCTCTCTCATCAAATTCAAAAATTATTTGCTACCATGCAAAACACCATGTTAGTCCAAGCTAAAATTCGAACACTATTTAACCACAATATTATAACGCTGTTATATGAAAATCATACCTGATACACGCATATCAAATCTGCCAAAAGGGATTCAGAGGGAATAACCAAGAGCATGACAAAACTTCAAGCAAAAAATATCGTAAAAACCTTTGATCATAACGGTAACTCTGTCCAAGTCTTAGATGGAATTAATTTGAACGTAGAAGAGGGCGACTTTGTCTGCATTGTAGGTCCATCTGGATGTGGAAAATCTACTTTCCTGAACATCATTGCTGGTCTTGAAAAACCTGACTCAGGTGAAATACTACTTAATGGAAAATCTATCTCGACTGTAGGTCCTGACAGGACAATGGTCTTTCAAGAGGGAGCACTCTTTCCGTGGCTAAAAGTAATCGATAACGTG
>JACQFM010000091.1 GCA_016200035.1 Nitrososphaerota archaeon | reverse complement strand
TGGCATTTTGCATAGCTGGAATGTTTGTTGGTAACTGTACGGTTTCAGACCCTGAATCAGTTGATGTGTCTTATCCAACTTTTATTGATGACATGAAGAAAATTGGTGCAAAAATTCTTCTGAACTAAGTATAGAAGGATTATAAGCATCTCTGAGCCAAATTTTGTTAGATGGCAGGAAGTTCTATCGGAGAAAGATTTGTGCTTACCAGCTTTGGTGAAAGTCATGGAAGATGTGTGGGAGCAGTTGTCGATGGATGTCCAGCAGGATTGGAGCTTGATGAAAAAGACATACAAAAGATGCTTGACCTTAGAAAACCTGGCCAATCCATTGTAACCACACAGAGAAAAGAAGGTGATAAAGTAGAGATTTTGTCAGGAGTTTTCAGAGGTTACACCACTGGAGCTCCTATCGCGATGATAATTTGGAACCAAGATCAAAACTCTCGTGATTATGAAAATCTTAAAACAAAGCCAAGACCTGGCCATTCAGATTATCCAGCCTGGATAAAATACAAAGGATTTAATGATTATCGTGGTGGCGGAAGATTTTCCGGCAGGTTAACTGCCACGTTCGTAATGGCTGGCGCAATAGCAAAAAAGCTTCTTTCTGAAACCCTTGGAATAGATACCTATTCTTACACATCACAGGTTGGCAAGATAAAGATGACTGGGCAGGCAACATCAAAGATGAAAAAGACAATCTATTCAAACGAAGTAAGGTGTCCAGATCAGAAAATTGCCGCAAAGATGCGGGCAGTCATACTTGCCGCAAAACGTAGTGGTGATTCAGTAGGTGGAATTATAGAGTCGATCACAACAAACATTCCCATAGGATTAGGAGAACCCATCTTTGGATCGCTGGAGTCAGACTTGAGTAGGGCACTATACTCCATTCCAGCAGTAAAGGGAGTCGAGTTTGGTTCTGGTTTCTATGGTTCTACCACCAATGGCTCTGTAAATAATGATGCATATACAGTCAAAAATGGAAAAATCATAACAAAGACAAACAATGCAGGTGGCATACTTGGAGGACTTTCTAATGGGATGCCCATTGTCTTACGAGTAGCCTTCAAGCCAGCCTCATCGATTGCCAAGAAACAAAACACGGTTGATATTACAACAAAAAAGCCGACCTCTTTGATAGTTGCGGGAAGACATGATCCATGTGTGGTACCGCGTGCCCCACCCGTTGTAGATTCTCTTGTCTCACTTGTACTTGCTGACCATGCAATAAGAAGTGGCTTCATACCACCTGTGCTTGAATAGAAAATGTCTGATATTGACAAACTGCGCGATCAGATAGACAAGATAACACTTGAGATCATAAGGTTACTAAAAGCTAGGGTAGAACTTGTAAAAGAGATTGGAAGCATAAAAAATAATCTCGGCCTTGGCATAACAAATGAAGAAAGAGAACGACAGCTTAGAACAAAGGTCATCTCACTTTGCAAAGAGATAGGACTGGAAGAAAGAATTGCAGCTACGATGTTAAACTTTCTACTAAATGAATCAGTAAAGATTCAATCTTCAGGTAAGCAAACTCATCTTTCTATTTTTTTGAAGGCAAAATCACTTGAGCAACAAGGTAAAAAAATAATTCACATGGAAGTGGGTGAGCCAGATTTTTATCCGCCAAAAATTGTAAAAAAGGCACTGGGTGAGGTCTACGATAAAGGTTTTACAAAGTATGGAGAATCCAAAGGAATGCCAGAATTTCGCGCCGCACTTGCCAGAAAAAATTCAGAACGTTATCGTACAAACATAAAAACAGAAAATATAATGGTATCATCAGGAGCGAGATTTTCGGTTTTTCTATCGATCTCTTCTCTGTTGCATCCAGGTGATGAAATTATAATAATTGAACCAGCATGGCCTGCCTATCGCGAAAATGCATTGAATGCTAGCATCAAGGTTAGAACTGTTCACACTACGCTTGAAGAAAAGTGGGAGCCATCCACAAAAGAGATTGAGAGCATGATAAATCCCAACACGAAAATGATCGTTCTAAATTACCCAAACAATCCCACGGGTAAAATTTTACCAAGAAAAATTCAGGATCAGGTTGTAGATATTGCCATCAAAAATGGCTTGTACATTCTAAGTGACGAAATTTATTCAGACTATGCCTACAAGGAATGGAAGAGTGTCCTTTCATATGAGTATAACAAAAGCATCATAACACAGTCGTTTTCAAAATCCCATGCAATGACTGGCTTTAGGATAGGTTATAGTGTTTCAAGCCCTGAAATAATAGATAGGATGGCAAAACTTCAAGCTCTTTGTATTACAAACGTATCAGAACCAATACAATATGTCTCTCTTAAGGCACTCGAAGCTGACACAAGCGATAATACTAAAACCATGAAAAACAGATTAGGAGTAGTGATACAAAAGGCAAAAACCATGCGATTAGACTTTGAGGAACCCGATGGTGCCATGTACTTATTTGCCAGAGTACGAAATGATAATTTCGATGGCAGTGATTTTGCAAACAAGCTTCTTGATTCCGGTGTAGCAGTGGCACCTGGTGAGGCTTTTGGTGATTATCAAAACTTTTTGAGGATTTCTGCCTGCCAGCCAGAACAAACACTAATCGAAGGCATGCGCGTAATAAATAAGGTACTGGGTTAGTAAAAATGAAAAAAAAGATTGCGTTAATTGGTGCGGAGGGACAGATGGGGAAGTGGTTTTCAAAATATTTTGTCGAGAAAGGGTTCGAGGTAATTGGTTATGATTCTGAAAGAGAGATTGCAGACAAGTCTGTGATTAAAGCCAAGTCACTTGTAGGAGCAATTCTTAATGCCGACTTTGTAATTCTTTGTACTCCTACAAAGCGAACTCCAGAAATTATACGACTAATAGCAAAAGAAATGAAAAGAAATTCCTATCTTATTGATATTTCGTCACTTAAATTAAAGGCAATTTCTTCGCTATCAAAAATTCCAGAAAAAGTCAATCCAATCTGCATACACCCCATGTTTGGGCCCGGCATAAAAAAACTGAAAGGGCACAATATTATTTCAATACCAATTAGGGATGCAAAAAAGGAGATGATTGTAGCAAAATCTCTCTTTGGTGAGGCAAACTTTGTTACAATCGACGCTACTGAACATGATAAAAAAATTGCTCTGATACTTGGTATGCCACACCTTATCAATTTGGCCTTTGGCAACATACTTGCAAAGGATGACAAACTATCCTTAACTGAAAAAATGTCAGGTACCACCTTCAAGGCACAAAAGATTCTTACAGAGAGCATAATGACAGAATCGCCTGAACTTATAGAGACCTTGATTTCCAACCCCGAAATAAGAAAATTTGCAGAAGAATTCTGGAAGGACATAGGTAGGATGCTCACCTTAATTCAGGAAAACAAGTCTGAGGAAATAATAAAGTACATCATAAGTACAAAAGAGAGACTTGCAAAAAATGTAGATTTGGAACAATCCTACAAGAAATTAATTACCATGATAAATGCTGTTGAAAAATAATTTGCACTATACCAGAATAGTAACGTCATTTCTTTCAAACGATGAAAAATACTTGATCTTAAGGCGTAGTGGTACCGTTAAAACTATGAAGGGCTTATGGGGTGGTGTTAGTGGAGTAATAGAAGGCAACGAAGAACCCTTAAAGAGAGCAAAAAAAGAAATATTTGAAGAGACTGCAATAAGAGAGGGCCAGATTTCTCTGGTAAGAACAGCTAAAGAGATTCCAGTACAATCTATTCAATATTCCAATCACGAGTGGATTGTCTTTCCCTTTTTATTTTCTACAAGAGAGCCTAGGGTAAGGCTGAATTGGGAAAACTCAGAATATAGATGGATAAGCGCAAATGAAATTTCCAACTATCAAACTGTTCCAAGCCTTGATAAGGTTCTAGCTAGTTTGCTGTAACTTTTCTATTTCGTCTGGAACATTGTTTCTCTGTTGTGGAAGCATGATGTAGACGCAGGCTCCTCCACACATAGTGCATGGTACAGTATTTCCGTTTAGCTGACCTACCCTTCCGTGAATTTTAGCTGCCTCTTCAGGATCGATAGAGAGAGCTATTTGTTTCTCCCAGTTTAGGGTGCGTCTTGCTTCTGTCATCTCCATATCCCATCGTATAGCTTTCTCGCGCAGCTTTACCAGGTCACCTGCATGAGCAGCTATTCGGTATGCAATTAATCCTGCCTTTACTTCTTCGGCAGTTGGCAACGCAAGATGTTCTGCTGGCGTAAGGTAGCACAACAGGTCTACCCCTTCACTTGCAGATATTGCAGCACCAATTGCACTTGCTATGTGATCGTGACCTGCTGCCACATCAGTAACAAGTGGACCCAGTACATAATACGGCACTTCACCAATCAATGATTTTGCTAACCTAACATTTGCCGCGATCTCATTTAATGGCACGTGACCTGGTCCTTCTACCATAACCTGAACATCCTTTTCGTGAGCTTGCTTTGTCAGTCTTGATATGTTTATCATTTCCTGAACTTGGAGCTCGTCATGGGAGTCAAGAATTGAACCTGGTCTTAGCGCATCGCCCAAGCTAAAGGTCACATCATATTTTCTTGCTAGCTCAATTAGGTAATCAAAATGTTGGAAGTAAGGGTTCTCCTTATCGTACTTTAACATCCAGGCCGCAGTTATTGTTCCACCTTTGCTTACAATACCGGCGTGTCGTTTTACCGAAAGTATTCTCTTGGCAATCTCTTTTGTTATGCCTGAATGTATTGTTGTATAATCGACACCATCTTTGACATTTCTTTCAAATGCGTTAAGAAAATCGTCCTCAGTTATGTTGAGTGGATTCTTGTACTTTTGCACTCCATAATTGTAGGCCTCATAGATAGGAACCGTGCCAAAAGTTATTGGCGCTGCCTCCAAAAGCGTTCTTCTAATCATTCCCACATCTCCTCCGTCGCTAAGATCCATTATCGTGTCAGCGTGGTACTTGACTGCCACTTCGGCTTTTTTTATCTCAGCCTCTAGATCGTTTAACAATGTTGAAGTACCAATGTTCACGTTAACTTTGGTTTTCATTCCTTTTCCTATTCCTACCACTTTGATTTTCTGAGGCCTTACGTTATTGTGTGGAATAATTATTGAACCGCTTGCCATCCTAGCCATGAGCCAGTCTAGCGATACGTCTTCATCTTTTGCAACTGCTTTCATTTCTTCCGTTGCAACGCCTCTGCGCGCTGCATTCATCTGCGTTCCCAAGTTACTATCTCTACTTAACAATTGGATTTAAACGTGAGTTTCGGATCATAGTTTTGTGAACGTTCTTTCCATAGCAGGCTCCGATCCTTCTTCAGGTGCAGGAATTCAAGGCGATATAAAAACATATTCGAGTCTAGGTGTATACGGACTTTCTGTTGTAACAGCAATAACAAGTCAAAGCACTTCGGAATTTTTTAGTGTTGAACAAGTCTCTTCTAAGATGATTAAAAGTCAGCTTCAATCAATTTTGTCAGATGTTAAAGTTGATGTAATAAAAATTGGAATGGTTTACAGCTCTCCTATAATCAAAGCAATTTACTCCAAACTGAAAAATACAAGAACCCCAATAGTTTTAGATCCTATTTTTGAATCAACCACTGGTGGAATTTTGTTAAGAAGTGACGCCTTGCCTGATTTCAAAAGGCTACTCGTGCCACTTTGCTTTGCCATAACACCAAATATTCCAGAGGCGGAAAAACTTGTCAAATTGAAGATAAAAAGCAGAGCAGATGTCAAAAGAGCCGCAATCAAGATACGTGAGATGGGAGCAAGAAATGTAGTCATTAAAGGGGGTCACTTTGGTGGAAATACAGTTGTAGATTATCTTCTGGATGATTCTGGCTTCCACGAATTTTCAGGTAAAAGGATTCCACGCAAGATTCATGGAGGAGGGTGCGGTTTTTCAGCAGCCTTGGCTGCAAGTCTTTCAAAGGGATCAAGTCTTATGGATGCGGTCAAGTTTGCAAAAGAGTATGTCGCTAAATCTATCGAGAATTCTCAGAGAGTAGGAAGGGGCGTTTTTGTTGCAAAGACTAGCAACACGGATCAGATTGAAAAGGAACTTTCTGACACCATTTCTAATTTTGCCAATCTAAAGAATGCATATGAGCTAATTCCCGAATGTCAGACAAATTTTGTTTTTTCAAGACCAAATCCAAAATCAATAAATGACATACTTGGTATCTCTGGTCGAATCGTAAAAGATGGTACGATGGTAACCCCCGTTGGAAGATTAACATATGGAGGTTCAAGACATGTCGCATCAGCTGTTTTTGAAATGACAAAAAAGTTTTCTGACATACGATCAGCAATAAACATAAAATACGACACTAGATTGATTAGAAAAGCTACTTCCAAAAATTTTTCTGTTCTTAGCTATGACAGAACTGCAGAGCCAGCTAAAACAAAAAACAAGGAAGACTCTTCCATATCATGGGGCATTAAAACTGCAATTAGAAATGCAACGAGACCTCCCGACCTGATATTCCACAAGGGAGATTTTGGAAAGGAGCCCATGATTTTGGTATTTGGTAAAAGGCCAAAGGATGTTCTTTCTAAACTTGCCAAGATTGTCTGATCGAACCTTTCCATCCTTCAACATAAATACCCATAATTTTTAACAAGTCTCGTGAAGGCGGTAATCCTAGCCGGCGGACTTGGCACAAGACTTCAACCTTATACTACTTTTCTTCCAAAGGCTATGCTCCCACTTGGCGAAAAACCTCTTCTTGAACATCTGATAGGATGGATAAAAAAGAATCACATAGATTCTATTGTGCTTTGCGTGAGTTATTTACGAAAGACAATTGAGGATTATTTTGAAGATGGATCGAATTTTGGAGTCAAGATAGAATATGCTGTGGCGCACAGACCACTAGCTACTGCAGGGCAGCTAAAAACTGCTGAGGAGTTTATTGGTGATTCTTTTGTTTGCGTTTATGGAGATTCAGTTTTTGATTTTAATCTCAAAAACATGGTAGAAAGTCATAAAAGAACCAAGTCTTTTGTCACAATGGCTCTATTCGAATACAAAACAAGGCTTCTATATGGTTTCATCGAGACCGATAAAAAAAATAGAGTCACAGCTTGGAAAGAAAAACCGGAGGTAAAAGGTCACATTAATATCGGTTGTTATGTGATGGAGCCTGGTGTTCTAAAACTCATACCTCCTAACAAGCCGTTTGGAATGGATGATGTGATAAGAAAAGCAATTGCTGGAAAAAATAGAGTGACAGGATTCACAATAAGAAAAGGTTTCATGGATATTGGTGACAAAAACTCCTACAGGAGGGCCTATCAGCATTATGTTGAAAGGCTTGGCGAGATTTGATTCATTATCATGGCGGATCTTAAAATACGCGAACTTGAAGAAAGAGATCTCTTTAATGGCTTTTTAGAATCACTTGATACGCTACGAAAGGCAAGTGATATAGACAAGAAAAAGGCAAAGCAGATACTCAAAAGGATAAGATCCTTACCGAACCACAAAATCTACGTAGCAATATCTGATTCCAAGGTGGTGGGTGCTGCAACCATATTCATAGAACCCAAGTTCATTCATCGCGGTGGTTATGTTGGACATATTGAGGATGTTGTAGTTAGAAAGGAGTACCAGGGCAAGGGAATTGGTGAAAAACTTGTCAGGAAACTCCTTGAATATGCACAAAATTCTGGTTGCTATAAGACGATACTAGACTGTAAAGACGAGGTAAAACCATTTTACGAGAGACTTGGCTTCAAACATTTTTCCAATTCTATGAGGTTTGATCACAAATCCTAGAATCTAAATTTCCTTATGATAAAGAGATGTATTAAATCGCCTTTAAGAGATCAATTGTGGACTGGTTTTGTACCTAAAAATACTCTTTTTTTGGTCTCGTCTTCTTAATCCTGAACAGAATTGCGCCCACTATCATTACTGGTA
>JACQFM010000085.1 GCA_016200035.1 Nitrososphaerota archaeon | reverse complement strand
TTTTTTTTATTAAGAGATTTAGCAGCCATGGCTGCTGTTTCGCCTGTGCCTATGAGCAGAACATGTTTCTTTCCATCTAAGCCTGCGTATTCTTCTGCAATTTTGACAGCAATCTCACCAATTGATGTTACTCCTCTGCTAATTCCAGTAGAATCTCTAATACGAGTTGCAATTCGTATAATACTGTCAAACAATTTATTCAATACTCTGCCAGATAATTTAGCTAGTTTTGCACTTGAAATTGATGCTTTTATTTCCTCAAGGATTTGTTCACTTCCTATAACTACTGATTCCAAACCACATGCTAGTCTTAACAGACGAAGGTAAACATCCGTATTCTGATACACCTCAAGAATTTGGTCAAAGTGGTCAACGTCATATTCTTCTAGTTTTGTTAGTGATATCCAAGTTTCTGCCATTTTACGTAGAACAAGGTTTTTTCCTTCACTCCTCCTTCCATCTGGGGCTTCTCCTTCTTCCAGATTATTCACCGCAAATACTTCAACCCTGCTAGCAGTCTGAACGATTACACATTCTGAAACACCAGGAATTTTCTTAAAAGATTCGCATGCAATTGTGATATCTTTGAATGCAAATCTTTCTAACTTGTGAATTGGGACATTTCTGAAAGTAACTCTAAAATTAATGATGTTAAAATTATTTTTACTCACTTAGTATCACCATTTATTCTCGAAGTTTTCCTCTTCCGCCTTTTGCTGTACGGAAAACATTCATGCCAAAGTAATAATTTTCATATAATGAGCCCAAATACTTGAGATCCTGTTCAGCTCGGATGATATCATCTGGAATGGCATGAGGATCATTTTTTAGTCGGTCGAGTTTTCGTTTGGTTTCTTCTACAAGTTCACTTATTCCAGATTCATAATTAGATGTCCCACCGAAGTCAGGACTGAATATATGTTCTGGGTTATATAGCGGAGTCACATCTGTTGGGATCTCTACTTTTCTTGAAATCTCTTCTTGCTCTTCTTCTGTAAGTACACGCCTTGGTGGAACTAGGTCCCTTTTAGAATAGAAAAATTCTGGCTCTCCCATTTCTCGTCTAAATATCCGCTCATGACCATGTTTATCAGTAAACGATGAACCTGCTGCCTTTACTGTTGCTACTGCCTTTACTGCTTCTTCATATTCTTTCTGTGCTTCTGCTTCTGCTGCTGCCTTTGCTGTTGCTGCCTTTGCTGCTGCTGCCTTTGCTTCTGCTTCTGCTAATTCTGCTACTTCTGCTGCTGTCAATCCTAGCTTCTTTTTAGGCGCATCCTGCGGATTTTCATCGGACATGTAATTACATCAATTGGGGGTAAATTTTAAGTTTTTATCATATGTTTTGCATCTAAATCAGATCCTAAGATTATGACATTAATTGCAAATACTATTGGGAGTAAAACACAAGGCATTGACAAAAGAAATCCGAAGCTTTTTAAATAAATTTGACAAAATAACAATATGTCACTTCTCTTAAAAGATCGAGTATACACCATGGAATCCCCAACCGCAAAAAGGGGTGTTTATCCACTACATGGCTACAAGCTTGGTCTTTATCGCTTGCCAATCAAACTAGATGAGCCATTAGAGATGCGATCAATTGTAGAGGGACTCAAAAAGACCTTCACAATGGATACCTACGCTGACAGAATTTATGCAACATTCACATGGACTGAGGAAAACATGCCTGATCGTGAGGCAAGAGGATACGAAAAGGTTGACCTCTCCGTCACAGTTGAAATCGTAACAGGTGAAGTAGTTGACTTGATTTACCAAATCTTTCCAATTGAAAAGTTTGGTGACCCACAATGGGTAAAGGATTATCGCAAAAAGGCAGACTATTATGCAAAGATGATAATTGACACAATTCTACGAAACACCATTTTGGCAGACAAGATGATTGTATACTATGTCAAGACAGAAAAACTAGGGCAGGAGGCAGCTCTCGAAAAACTAGAACAGCTCACACCACTTGCAAAAATTATACCAGACGCAAAACCAAAAATAAAGATTGAAGAACCACAAGAAATAGCAGCATATAAAGACGTAGGTGGGCCACTAGATGGTCCAAAACCAGGACCAATTGATGTGGAATTCAAATCACATATGCCTCCGACTGCACCATATATTGTTCCATCAAACAAGAATGCCATAAAGATATGGGGAAAAGGAGCTAGTAACGGAAGATTGGGCGTTTGGGGAGAAGTTGTATCAGTTGATTTTGATATTTGTGTAGCAGACGGCGCATGTATTGATGCATGCCCTGTTAATGTCTATGAATGGTTTGATACTCCTGGTCACGTGTCGTCTGAGAAAAAGCCGCTGATGGCACGAGAGCCAGACTGTATATTCTGCCTTGCGTGTGAAAATGTATGTCCACCACAAGCAATCAAGATCTTCCAGAAAAAATAATAAAAAGTCTGGACAGAAATATTCTACACAACTATTTTTTGATCCGAAATCTCAGTTAGAGTGAATACGAACCTAGAACCCTCGAATTCCGTAGTGCCCTCTCTTTCCCAGTTTACTTTGTAAGACTTGGTCAAATGCCCACCAATTATAGATATTACTTTAGGCACCTTTTCGTATAGATTCTCAATTTTTTCTTTGTCACGTGTCATGATAAGTGATCTCCGCCTCTTCATTAGATATTTTATGGCTACATTTTTGTGCTGGTGACCTTCAACTTCTATCTTTTCATCACCTAGGTCTATGATGAATTTTCTTTTTGCCATCTTACTATAAACCAAAAAAAAATCTACTAAAGGATAAAGACCAAAGTAAAGCAAGTAAAAAGCGCATAAATTATGACAATATCAGAGGGAAGCTAGAGAATTTCGTTCACATGGCATGATTTGATATTATTTTTTCCAGTTGGTTATTATCATGCTTTTGTTAATATTGTAGTGCCAGGCGATGAAGAAGAGTTAGAGACATGAGTCCTCGGTATATTGCTTTTGATGATAGGTATGATTCCGTTTATGCCACCGCTATATGCGGCAGCTATTGCCATTGCTCTGTATTTTGGAATTAGAGTCTTTGTGGGAAGAAGAAAAAGACAGATCCAAAATGAAATGGGCAGTGGTATTTGTGCTACATGCGGTGGAAAAATTGCTAACAATAAATGCTCGAATTGTAACCTAACTTAACTTCAAAAGTCGTTCAGTTTTATTAAAGGCTGTTTTTGAAAAATCTAGAATAAATCCTACGCACTGCTTATAATATCTAAAATGGCTTGTTACTCGTATGCACACATATTGGGTATTAACAACTAGCTCAACTTTTCCACAATCAATACCTAAAATTGCATTATTAGAGATGAAATATCAGCACAGGTAAGAGAATTGAAGTTACATCTAATGTTTGGGTTTTTGGCGGTAATTTTGCTACTTGTCCAAGTATATCCAGTACTTGGTCAAACAAGTACTATTTCTGATCATGTGGTGATAAATGAGGCAGAGACTAATCCACCTGGCGATGATTCTAAACTAGTAGGAGAATGGGTAGAGCTTTAAAATACTACACACAATACCGTAGATATTAGCGGGTGGACAATTGGTGCTACCACTGGCATCAAAAGCATCCTTAAGATACCAGACGGTACAAAAATTT
>JACQFM010000084.1 GCA_016200035.1 Nitrososphaerota archaeon | reverse complement strand
TTTCTTCAATTTCTGGAGTGTTTTTTGAAAATTTTAGTAGAACTGAGACTAGTCCGTCTATTATTACTTCTTGTGATGCTTCCTTGAACAAGAGGGAAATAAGTAAGGAGAGCGAAGTCATAAGGTCGTCCAGAGTCTTTACGGCTGTTAACCTTGTCACTCCAAGGAATTTACCACGCAGATCCACACCATCTTCAAAGAGCTCCTTGATATTGACAAATATTGTATCTGGTAAGAGGGACCATATGCCAGTATTTGCTATGTGTATATCTCCAGAAAGATGTGAATCAGCCACATCCTTGGGCAGCGTGCTTAGGACCAAGTATTCGCCTAGAACAGTTTGGCCAGTTTTAAAGAGTAGTCCCTCTACTCCGTTAGGAATACCATCAACATTCGTAAGCATTTCATGAATATCGTACGAAGGAAGACCGAATCGGGCAAGTTTATGCCTGTAATCCTCGTGACCGTGCTCCAAAAGGACAGAATTTACCATTTCGCGGATTAATGATGCGGTCAGATATGACGTCTGGAACTTGTATATACGATTTTCTACCTCTTCTGTTATCTTTTGGGCTAGTTCCAGAGGAAGGCTACCCTCACGTACAAGAGACTGGATTATCTTATGAGAGTTAAATTCCTCTATTGTCTCATGAGAGGTTCTGACATACATCTTGCCGCTTTCTATTATAGATCGTTCCTCGATTTGCCTTGCAAGGCTAAGCACTAACTTACCTAAATTTGTGATCGTGTAGCGCCTTTCTGATTTGTTTAGAGCCACAAGAGATTGTCTTAGGAGTTTTCTTAGATGGTATGCAAATTTTCCACTTTCCTTTTTTGACTTGAATCCAGCAAGTGACTTTAATTCGGAATAGGTGAGTGGGCCTTTTGAGTTCAAAATTCTTAAAATATCTATTCTGTTTGGACTTGCCATTACAGAAAAGATCATTCGTACACGCTTTGATGCTGATTGTAAGATCCCTCCTCGTTTTTGCTCTGTAAAATCTTCACTCAGTTCCATAGGCATGTCTAGATACTATCGGTAAATAAGATTTATGACTAAAAAGATCTTAAACCGGGTATTTTGATCAGTTTTTCTGTATATCCACAGTAAATTCAGAGGATGAAAGGGTTTGTCCGCATGACGGGCATTTATTATTGTATGGTCTTATTACTTCACGCACAGACTTTAGCATGCGCATATTCACAATTTTTGCGCCGCATTTACCACACAAAACATCAACTGACATTGCGATCTTTTTTTAATAAAATTATAAAAGATCTGTTTTGAGTTTTTTTTAATCAGTTTAATAAATTAGATTTACAGTTTTTCTATCAATAAACCTCGTTCATCATATCCTGTGATTTCCGCTCTTGTACCAAGCGGAAGATCGGATGGAGATTTTATATTCTGCATAAATCCAGAAATTCTCAGATCTGCACCATCTAGTTTTAGTACGACCCAAGCATACGGTGTATACTTTTCATACCCTGCAGGTGCGACAGTAATAATGGTATAAGTTGCCACAGTCCCCTTCCCTTCAATATGGACATTTTCAAAGCCTCTATTTCCGCAATTTTGGCAGTAATAGGTGGTAGCGAGGTGTAAATAGCCACATTTAGTACATTTACGGGCTAGAATCTTGCCTGATTTTGCGTCATTGATGAATTCTTCCTTTGCTGACAAATTATACACTTTTGAATATATGTACTGCACAACTTGCACCTGTAGCGCCAAAGTTGTGTGTGAGACCAATTTGTGCATTCTTTACAGTCCTTTCCCCAGCTCTTCCTGTGAGCTGATCAAAGACTTCTACAACCTGACCAATTCCTGTGGCACCGATTGGATGACCTTTTGATTTCAGCCCGCCAGATGGATTTATTGGTATAGCTCCATTTAGTTTAGTTAATCCTTGTCGTACTGCATCGACAGCTTTTCCTTTTTCAAAAAATCCTAAATCTTCTGTGTCAACTAGCTCTGCAATTGTAAAACAGTCGTGCACTTCTGCAAAGTCAATATCTTTTGGTGTTAATCCTGCCATTTTGTATGCAGCTTGAGCTGCAATATTAGTACTTGGAATTGTTGTGAGATGTTCTCTCCCTTGTAATGCTGCAGGTGAGCCACCTCTGCCTGATCCAATAACTTCAATGTAGTTCTTGGTATGAGCTTTTGCAAATTTTTCATTGCAAATTATTACTGCACTAGCTCCATCAGAAAAAGGACAACAGTCATAAAGTTTAAGTGGACTGGCAACAATGGCAGATTTCATTACATCATCAACTGTAATTTTTTTTCTAAGATGTGCTTTTGGATTTAGTAAACCATTGTCGTGATTTTTTACTGCAACTAACGCAAGATCTTCTTCAGTTGCTTTAAATTCTGCCAGATAAGCTCGGGCCATTGATGCAAATAATCCAGGAAATGATGCTCCAGCTCCGCCTTCATAGAAAAAATCAGAGCAATAGGAAAAGTAAGTAGTGGTCCATTCTGTTCCTGTATGAGTTACCTTTTCAACTCCAGTTGCCAACACCGCATCATAAAAACCAGCTGCGACATTTGCATATGCTTCTCTAAATGAGACAGAGCCACTCCCACATGCAGATTCAATCGAAAGAGAGGGTTTTTCTGGTATTCCTAGATTACTCATTATAACAGGTCCAAGATGAACCTGCTTGTCGGCTATACCAAAAACGTTTGATATGTAGCCTGCTTCAATCTCCTTTGGCTCAATACCTGCACTTTCAATGGCTTCAGCTGATGCTTGAACGGCTATATCGGTAATGCTTTCCTGTAATTTTCCATACTTTGTGCTTCCTGCACCAATAACACAAACCTTTTCCACAAATCTCGCTGACTATACTCCCTATAAAAATTCTTCACTAATATTCAATTAAAGGAACATCATCTAAATGATATTGCAAGAAAAAAGTATAGTAGAGCTTCAAATACCATCAGAAAAAAAATTGGCAGATTCAAGAAACGTAATCAAAATTACAGAAAGAAAAGTTGTCAAGATGAGAAATGAAATCAATCAGTATTACGATAAAAATGGATACCTTTCTTGGTCTCCAAAAAAAAGGAAATATGTCATACTTGGAACAAATTCTCCCGCAAATGGATTGGTGCAATGTCCACAATGTAAAATGGGAAAGTTGATGATAATACGTTCTCGCAAAACTAAAAAAAGATTCATCGGATGCTCGAATTACTATAATGGTTGCAGAGCTTCATCACCTTTGATTCAAAGAGGAATGATCTGGGCAACAAAAATTCCTTGCAAATTATGTTCATGGCCAATCATTCTTTTCAGATATTCGATAAAACAAAAATGGCAAAAACAATGTACAAACATGAAGTGTGTAACTAGAGAAGTTAAATCTTAAAAATTCGTATAGATATCTGTTCGTCTGTTTTTTAAAAGTGGCAAATTATTTCTAACTTGCTTTACTCTTGCTGCCGAAACTTTGACAATTCCAATTCCTTCTCTTTTTTTCATGTCTAAAAGTATTTTTCCATAAGGATCAACGACCAAGCTTCTTCCACAATATATGTTCCCAACTTGATCAGGCGCTATAAGATAGCAGCCATTCTCAATGGCGCGAGTTTTGTTAATTGTTATCCAGTGATCTTCTTTCATCTCACCTTTTACCCAAGCCGAAGGTACTACAATAAATTCTGTACCCAATAACGCAAGGGTTCGTGAAATTTCAGGAAATCTCAAATCATAACAGATCATCATTCCTGTTTTACCCAAAGTTGTCGTAGTGGGTTTCACAATTTTAGAACCAGGTAGTAGTTTTTTAGATTCCTTAAAACCAAGTGCGTCGAATAGATGGATTTTTCTGTATTTAGATATGACTTTTCCCTGTTCATTAACAATGAAAGAAGTGTCGTATACTCTATTTGGTTTCTGACTTTTTTCATAAAAAGTACCAACGATCTGAATTGAATTTTGTCGTGCATATTCTGCCACAGAAGAAACAAATTCTCCATTAATTGTCTCAGCCAAACTTGCAAGTTCCTTTGCGGACTGCCCTGATGGAGTATAAAACATCATGAATTCAGGGAATGCACAAAGTCTTGCACCTTTTTTTGTAGCTTGGTAAACAAAGTTTTCGATTTTTTTTAAATTTTTTTGTTTGTCAGTACTTGCTTTAAGTTGAGCGATAGCAATTGTTGTCATAAATTTTATGAATTACATAACAATAAAAATGTAGTTTAAAGGGGATTGCCTGCCATGTACCAATTTTCTTTTGGATTTTCTTCAAAGACCACAATCACATGATTTTCTTTGGTCTTAAGAATCTCTACCGCAGATTTTGTTACGGCTTTAGCAAAATCCTCTTTTTGTTTATTTGTCCTTCCTGGATACATTGAGATTGTTATTAATGGCATATTCTTTCATTCTTTAAGCTGAATTTATTCTTTGAGAAAAATAATGAATGTATTTAGTAGCCTGTTGAAGCTCATTAGGAATCATTCACTGATCTACATGTAAATAGAAATACTGTAGAGCTTGAAAAAAAAATTAAAAATTCACAACCAAAGATAACTTAGGTGTGGTTCTTCCACCCATATCTTGTTCCATACATGAACTCTGATCTGTGTGTTATCTTGTAAATGAAACCACATAGTAGACCAATTAAGAAACCTCCTATATGTGCCAAGAAAGCTACTCCAGAGCCACTTGATCCTATCAAGGCAGGAAATACATTTTGAAATAAGAACCAGAATGGCAAGTACCACATAGCAGGTATACGAATCATTCTAGAGAAAAATCCCATCAAAATGAAAGTCACAATTTTTGCACGAGGAAAAAGTATAAGATATGCACCAAGAACGCCAGAGATTGCCCCTGATGCCCCAATAGCAGGGATTTGGCTGGATGGATTTGATAATATATGTGCAAAACCAGCCACAATTCCCCAGCAGAGATAAAGTACAAGATACTTGCCTCGTCCAAATTTGTATTCTATGTTATCTCCGAAAATATACAAAAAAAGCATGTTTCCCCCTACGTGCAATATGCCCGCATGAACAAACATCGACGTAAATAATGGCTGTATTACTCCGTAGTCCTTATCAACAAGTCCATTTATGATTTGAGCAGGAATTGTTCCATATTCATTAATCATAATTGCAGCTCTATGATTTGTGAACTCAAAAAACTGACCAGTGTACGATACTTCCCAGAAAAATATTAGTACATTTATGGCAATAAGAGCATACGTTACTATCGGCTTGTAACCTGCCGGTTTTGGATTCTCGTCACGAATTGGAATCATGTGTTAACAAATCCACGGCATCGTTTGTATAATAATATTCTTAGAATCTGAAAATTTTATCAATTTTATTTAGTTATGTACCTTTGAGGTTTTTAATCTAATTATAATCATTGCGGGTGTTACAAAATATATTCCAATATTTAATAGAATTAAACTTATTCCGTAAAATAACATTTTAGGCTCTGAATCGATATCAACATAATTTAGAATCGATAGTGTTGAAATTAATGGTGTAATTGTTATTTTGACAGCTTCCTTGAAGATTGGATTTTGTCTTTCCCAGTCTGCAACAGTTGGGCTGAAGGTATAGTAGAATTGGTTGAATGCAGTCATAAATGAAGTACCGGATTGTGTATTTAGTAATACCTTGTCTCTTGTTTCTCTGAGTTGTTGTACCTGAGGTGCCATCTCTGACCCATAGGTAGCAGTAGCAATAAGACATCCACTCTTTGGTGTTGGAGTAGGTGTTGGAGTAGGTGTTGGTGTTGGAGTAGGTGTTGGTGTTGGAGTAGGTGTTGGTGTTGGAGTAGCAACGACCGTAGAAGGAATTACCACATAACCTCTTGCTATTCCAAGTCTGCTTGAATCTGTTTTACCATTTATTGTGATTGATTTGATATCTATTTCTAAAGTGTAGACGCCATTGCTTGCAAAATCAATAGATTGAGTGTCAGTTGCTCTGATTGCATCCAGATCGGTTTTGGAAAATGTGGGAATACCATTCTTATCTAATATCTTTAGATCGTATTTTACATCCCCTGATACCTGTTTGTCAGCGAATGCGTCAAAAAAGGTAATCTTGAGATTAGTATTGGCGTTTGCTTTTAAATCAGTTGGTGCCCAACCCAATTCAGCTCTAAATCCACCAAAGTCAGTAAGTATTTCATTTGAGGTGTAAGCATTTGCGATTCCCGGTGATACTGTAAAGTCCATTGTTGGTGTGTCAGGTGAGATGGTTTTTCCCATCTCTATGATGTCCTTTTTGTTTATCAGTAGGTGAAGAATCAACGTATCTTCTTTAGAATAAGGATCTATTGCTAGCATTCTCCCTACAAGAGGAAATCCACTCGCAGTAGCATCGAAGGTTGGACTGTCTGTAAATTCTTTAAATGATTTTGGAATATGGAGTTCTTCGTGAACAAAGATGTTTTGTGTTGTTAATCTTGATAAATCCCAATTAAAAGGCATGGAATAGGAAATGAGTCTCTTTGATTCATCAAACTTAAAGTCATTAATTTTATCATAGTACGAGATTATTGTAGTGTCGTAAGGTTTTTGTTGAAAAGTGATGGTATTATGAAAAATATCTCCGACACTCAGCCAAGCATCAAACTTTGGCGCGTCCTTTGGAATGAATATATTTCTATCATTGTCTATTCCAAAAATTTCAATTACAAAGTGATAAAGTCCTCCCTCTAAAAGAATCGGTGCGTCCACACGTAGTTGATCGTTTGTCGAAGTCCATCCACCTTGAAAAGGTTCTCTGTCTCCATATGATACCCATTTTCCTGGTGTATTGGTTGGTTTGATTTTAAGGGTTAATACTCCTGAGTGGGTATGAAAAAGATCTCTCATGAGAAGTTCATCATTTTTTGTTACTGTAATGAAAAATGATGTGTGTACTATTGTTTCATTAGTGTTAGCATCAAACAATCTTAACTGCAAGAATGTGTCTTGGATATTTTCTGAAGTAAGAATCGGTGGACTAATTTTTATGAAAAGACTTGCTTGCCTGTTCCCAACACTTGCAGGTGGCAAGTTTTCCTGTGTGAGACCATCACCATATGCATGAAACGGGATTAAAATAAACCCGAAAAGGAAAATGGAAGTTAAAGAAGCAAACATAAAATATTTTTTGAAAAAAAGCTGCACATATGAGAAAAAACATTTATCGTATTTAATTCTTGGTCATATTCTCACTAATACTATAAATGATTGATAGACGAAGGCAACTCAAATGAAAAAGTGGAATAAAATTTGTCTTGTATTAGGTGTTTTCTCACTTTCGATAGCTTCTTTTTTTTACTTGAATGATAAACCAAACCTTAAGGAGAATTTTGCATTTGCAGAAAACCCATCCATAACGATAATTACCTTGACAAGAGAAAATATCCTACTTGGAGGAGCAGAGTATTCTATTACTCCTGATCCTATTAAGATGACAGGAAGTCTGAGAATAAAAGACAATTCTTCGCTAGATTCTGATAAGGGTAAGGATGGAATAATTACCATTTCGGCAGTAAAAAATGGAAATTATACCATTACGCAATTAACGTCTCCAGCCGGATATAATGTTGATAAGATTTCGAAGATAATAGAAGTAAAGGATTTATCAGCAGTAGCATCTTTTACTAATCAGCCTACCTCTGCCAACTCCCAATCCAGTACAGTAAGGACCATTACATATACCCCAAAGTATGTGTGTGGATCTGTTTTTGGAGATGAGGGACCGCTAAGGCCTGGGCACTATGATACAGATATCAGCATTCTCAATAAACAAAATTTTTCCCTTACAATACTTTGGAATGCTGTAGAAAATGACGGACCAAGCTCCAATGCAATAATAAAGAATCTA
>JACQFM010000082.1 GCA_016200035.1 Nitrososphaerota archaeon | reverse complement strand
TATATAGATCCACTAGTAAGACTGTTCGAAAGGTACCAGATTATAAGACCTGCACCTATTATGACATACCATTTCAGGTTTCTTTTATTTATGAAAAAATTTGCTGATGCAAGACCCTCGTCTCTAGTTGTAGATGCTCTCATTTTTCTCATCTCAAATCCTTGCCCTATTAAGCCAAATACCACCAATCCAGCTCCAATGAATGATAAGATTTGTTCCATAACCAAGTTTTATTTGCCATTTAATATTTAGCTTATCTCAGATTCTCACTCTTAATAGTGATGCCCCATGTGAATACAATTTTTACTGTGAAAAGATTAATTCTTTAAATTACCATGCATCATGCAAAATCTTATGAAAGAACAAGGCAAAATATGGATGAACAATAAATTCGTACCTTTCAAAGATGCAAAAGTGCATGTACTGACACATGCATTACATTATTCAACAGCAGTCTTTGAAGGAATTAGATGTTACAACACTCCAAAAGGCTCTATGATATTTCGCTTGCCAGAACATGTTAACAGATTATTCAGCTCAGCTAAGATGTATTCCATGAAGATGCCCTATTCGAAAAAGCAAATTTCTGATGCAATAATAAAAACTGTAAGGAACAGCACTATGAAGGAGTGCTACATCAGGCCTATAGCATACTATAGTTACGGTATGCTTGGATTAACACCAACTGCAAACAAAATAGATGTTGCCATAGCATGTGTGGAGGCATTACAAGAATATACAAAGGCAGGAAAAATTCGTGGAACGCGCTGCAAAGTTTCAAAGTGGCTAAGGATTGATTCTAAATCTCAGCCTATGCAAGCAAAGGCAGCTTCAAACTATGGAAATGCGGCACTTGCCAGAGTTGAAGCACTTAGCGAAGGCTATGATGAATCCATAATGCTAAATTATCAAGGTAAGGTGGCAGAGGGAAGTGCAGAAAACATATTTGTAGTAAACGAGGGCAAAATATGTACTCCTCCTTTGAGTGCTGGTATATTACCTGGCATAACAAGAGATAGTGTCATAAAGATTGCAGAGACCAAGAAATTATCTGTTACAGAAAAAAACGTTGATGTAAAGGATCTGTATTCTGCGGATGAAATATTTATGACTGGAACTGCATCTGAGATAAAACCAGTAACAGAAATCAATAACAAAACCATAGGGAATGGCAAGCCCGGCAAACTAACTCTCAAGCTTCACAAGGTCTTCATGGATATTGTGTCTGCAAGAGACAAGAGATTCTTAAAGTGGCTTACACCAGTCTAAAAATAACACCTGAAAGATTCAATTATATCAGGACCACAGGATGATATGATGGTATTATCAATTACTGACCAGCACAAACCCAAGTGTTATCTGTGTCAAGAAATGTTTGATAACATGGAAGCGTTAAGAAAGCATCAGGAAACAACACATAAAGACTTTATCGAATATCATCGCAAAAAACATGACTATTCTCCTGCTCCTGGTGATGTGACCTTATTTTAAAAAGTATAGAAGGTGTTTTTATGGAATTCAAAATTGAAAATGACAACTCACGAATCTGTTGGTTTTGCAAAAAGGGAAGACATACAGAATGTATGAAAAAGATTCCAGTTGACGCCATGTCTGAAGGCCCGCATGACTGCGCATTTGACACCAAGCTAGTTGAGTGTCAGTGTGTTCATTAGGTAAAATTTGATGCTAAACAGTCTTCTTACTTCCAACAGGCTTAGAATGTGCTTTGTTCATGTGTCTAACCATTCTTTCCGTTTCTGTAAATTCCATGCCACAAACTTTACAAGTTGGAGTAGAGGGTTCTTTTTTTCCAAAAAGTCTCATACAAAATTTTGAAAATTAAACCTGTTAAATATGTTCGGATTAACCTTTATCCATTTTGATATCAATTAGATCATAATTTAAGTTTGTTAATGATTCTGATCAAACAGTCAGAGCGGGTCTAGTGGTCTTTGGACCGACACGGGACTCGGGTTCACCCCCATTTTTTTTACAGATCGTAAAAATGCTTGGAAAAATTCCCATTTTGTTTCGATAAGAGAATTTGAGAAATCTGGAGTTATCGTCGTAAAGAAAACATTTCGTCAAAACGGGCGTTTACAGCGTTATCTTAGCATTATGGAGTTTGTATAATGCCCTACATGAAAGAGCACATCGACTCGGGAATTTATGCGAGTCTGGGAGTGGTCCTACTGCTTGCCATCGGTCATTTACGAGGATTCATTCCAACTGCAAATGATCTCTTTACAATGTCGCTGTTTGCAGTGATAATGATAACGCTTGGAAGTGATCTTCCCGACATTGACTCAAGAACTGCTCCGATTCACAAGATTTTCCAGATTTTAGTTCCGGGAGCTGTCATTCTGATTTCTCTTGTTATGTTGAAACTTGACATTATGTTATCGTTAGTTCATGGCATAGTTGCATTAGTTTTCTACACAAAATTGATGCCGGGACACAGGCAGTTTGTTCATACCATGAGGGCTGGGATTTTGTCTGGAGGAATTGTTGCAATTCTATTGCATTCTGTCTTTGGAAGTTTGGTCTTGTCGGTATGGAGCGGATTCTGTTTAACTTTCGGATATTTTGTTCATCTTGCGAAGGACAGATGGGTTAGGATTTAAATCAGATTTGCCTATTTAGCGCATCCAGACATTAAGTTAATAAATTAAATATATATATCCTATCCTCCCCCAGTGGATACTATGTCAGGAGCCTGTGAATACGAACCGAAAAAGGCACATGAGTTAACTGAAGAATCAGAAGACAAGCGAATAGAAATTCTACGCCTAGTCGGAATTGGTCTAGTCACAATATTTGTTGCATGGCTACAACTTATACAACCTGATTGGATTGGAAAAATTATCGTTACAATTACAGTACTAGTTGGAGGTTATCCTATTTTCAAAGAATCACTGTATGCCCTAAGAAAGGGTCGTGTCAACATGGAACTTTCCATGGTGATAGCAATAATTGCATCATTAGCTTTGTTACAATTTCTTCCTGCAATAGTTGTCACATTCTTTGCTATAATGTCAGAATTTGTTGAAGGTTTTATTGTAAAAAAAGAGAGAAAAAATATAGAGACTCTATACAGTCTTGCTCCAAGAAAAGCACTTGTCAAAAATGAAAATGGACAGACAAAATTACTTGAGATAGAACAAGTAAAGATTGGAAATGTAATAATTGTAAGAGAAGGAGACGTAATTCCTGTTGACGGCATAATAATTTCAGGCTTGTCCACAGTTGATCAATCCAGCATAACTGGAGAAAGTATTCCAGTAGAAAAGAATCTTGGAGACAATGTTTTTGCGGGAACAATAAATCTAACACAACAGTTGGAAGTCCGATGTGAAAAGAAATCCACTGACACAACCTTTGCAAAAATAATACAACTTGTCGAGGAAGCTGAAGCATCAAAAGCTCCTATACAAAAATTGAGTGACAAAATGGCTACTAGGCTCATCCAGTTTGCAATAGGACTGTCTGTTGTAACATATCTTGTAACACAAAATATTCTATCAACACTTTCAGTCAT
>JACQFM010000081.1 GCA_016200035.1 Nitrososphaerota archaeon | reverse complement strand
TTTGCCGGCATGTTTAGTTTTGAACCGTATAAAGAAATAAGATTGGGAAAAGAGTTAGGTGAACTTGTCAGATTTTTTGGAATCGGTGGCATCTTTCATTCCGACGAACTTCCAAACTACGGAATCGAGGATTTAGAAATTCAAAGGCTCAAAAAGACACTAGAAATGGAGGAGAGTGATGCTTTCTTGATTCTTGCCGGTGATGTGCTAAAAATAGATTATGCTCTTGAGTCCATCATAAAAAGAATTGAGGATGCGAAAATAGGAGTTCCCTCTGAAACGAGAGCTGCCACTCCTTCCGGTGAAACCGCGTTTCTGCGTCCAAGACCTGGCGCATCAAGAATGTATCCTGAAACAGATATTCCACCTCTCATGGTGACAAAACAGGAATTAGATCATGTAAAAAACATGGTGCCAAAATCGTGGGAGGAGACAATATCAGAACTCCAAACCACTTATCAGCTAAATGAACAGCTTGCTACACAAATATTTGATTCTGATTATCTGGAACTATTTGAAACCATTTGTAAGGATAAAAGAATTTCACCTAACTTCGCTGCTTCAATACTATGCAGTACTCTTACAAATCTTGAAAGGCAAGGCCTCAATTTAGAATCTTTAAGACCTGGAGAAATTTTGATGGCCTTTGAGCTTCTTGCAAAGGGTGAAATTGCAAAAGAATCTCTTGGGATGATTTTTGAAAGTATCATGTCAGGAAAATCGCAGTCTGTTGAAGATGCCATTCAAAAAACTGCTATTGCAAAAGTGAGTTCCGAGGATCTTGAACAGATACTTGATGATATCATTAATGCAAATCTAAAAGTTATAAATGAAAGTGGTTTAAGATCACTAGGCCCTCTTATGGGAATTGCAATGAAAACCTTGCGTGGTAAAGCTGATGGGCAAAAGATAAATAATTTGTTAGAGAAAAAAATTAAGGCAAAATTAAATTCAGATCAAAAAATATCTTAATTCTATTTCAAGCTAAATTGCGTGTATGCCTTTTTGCTTACTACCTATATCTACTGCATCGTCTATTTTGGTAACAAAGATCTTTCCATCTCCTACCGAACCTGTTCCAGCTGCATCAGCTATAGCTGATATTACCTTATCGACAAGTCCATCTTCAACTACTGTAAATAGATAGTTTCTTGCATTATATTCAGCAATATAGCTACCCGTACCTCTTGAGGAGGTTATCTGTGAACGCCTTCCTTTTCCCCAACCTTTAGCATCAAATACAGTGATTCCGCCAACCCCCACTTTTTTCAATGCATCAACAACCATTGAAACTTTTTCACTCGCTATTACCGCATCGATTCGTATCAATACCACAAACGATCGACTGATACATTATAAATTTTTCAAATACTATCCTTACAAGTTATGATAATTATTTTTTGATGTTAATGATTCTACAACTAGCTTTAGATGCTGGTATCAACCCATTTATTCTAAGATATGCGGGAGGTGGGATTTGAACCCACGAACTCCTAAGAGATAAGGTTCTGAGCCTTACGCCGTTGACCAGGCTAGGCGACCCCCGCACCGAAAAAATCAAGATTCCTGAATAAGTGTCTTTATTATTGGAATAGCTTCTTTTAATTGAAAAATTCTTTTGGCTCGTGGGTCATTAAATTTGGAATTCCATGGTTGCGTGTAAAGTATCACATGCTTGCCTGCATCAAGCATGCTTTTCGCATTAATTGGTGAGTCATCAATGAACACGTCGTAATCAAGTTTTGTCTTTTCTGGTCCTTCAGGTACTCCCACATAGTTTCTGTAAGAAATATTCTTTGAGTTAAGCCAATTTTGTACACTGGGATGTGTTGATTCTTCTCTGGCAGTTACTATATCCACACTTCCAATTTGTGAAAGCTCAAAAGTAGTTGCAGCTAGGTTTGTCTCTGTTGCTGGAATATTTTTCCAAGATTGCCAACATATGGAGAGTTCTTTATAAAATTCAAATTTATCTATATGAAATCTTTTCCAAAAATCCCACTCTGAAATTTCCTCTTTTAATATAGCTGATCTGAACTGATTATTGTAAGAAAGCCAGACCTGAATGACATCAGCAAGAACCCCATCAACATCAAGTCCCACCTTCATATTTTCATAACCATCCTTTTTCATCATTTGACATATCTCGAAATTCCTCAAGTAATTTTCTTTGACGTTTATCAAGCTTAGTTGGTATATTAACTACAAACCTGACGTACTGATCTCCCCTGCCTCTACTGCCTGGATTCGGAAGCCCTTTTCCCTTAAGCTTTGTCACTGTATTTGATTGTGTACCAGGTTCAACAGATATTTTTTCTGCTCCTTCTAAAGTTGGAATGGTTATGTTTCTACCAAGAACAGCATCAACCATTGATATGTTTGCGTCATAAAATATGTCTGCTCCATCTCTTTTGAATTTATCATGAGATTTTACTTTTATTCTTACAATTAGATCCCCGCTTATTCCGTTAGGAATTGATTCTCCTTCACCATTGATAACGTAATCACCATTGTCTATGCCAAGAGGTATGTCAAAAGAAAGATGTTTTTTCCCCTTTATCTTGCCACTTCCCTTACATTTGTTGCATGGTCTTTCTATTATTTTGCCTTCTCCACCACATGTATTACAAGGATGTACCGTGACAAAAGTTGAGAAGCCCGTACTCCTTGATGTCCTTACTTGACCTTGACCATTACATACATTACAGGTTCTTTTTGAAGTGCCTGGTGCACATCCTGAACCTTTGCAGTTTTCACAATCCACATTTTTTTGTAAATCAATCTCTTCGCGTTTACCTCTAAGCACATCTTCCAATGTTATTGTTGTATTGTAGACTAGATCAGAACCACGTTCTCGTCCAAAACCACCAAATCCGCCAAACCCACCAAATCCGCCCCTACCAAAAAGGGATTCAAAGATTGATTCAAACCCTCCTCCTCCAAATCCGCCAAAAATGTCCTCAAAGTTTACACGCGCACCACGGAATATATCCTCCGTCGTGTATCTCCCATCAACACCTACATGTCCATAGGTATCGTAGACCTTTCGTTTTTCAGTGTCAGATAAAACTGCATAAGCTTCCGATATTTCTTTGAAATGTTCTGTTGCATCTGGAGATTTGTTTCTGTCTGGGTGAAATTTCAGCGCTAATTTTCTGTATTGCGCTTTTATTTCATCCAGAGAGGCATTCTTCTGAACGCCCAAAACTTCATAATAATCTCGCTTGGAGCTCATATCTACAATGGTTTTTGATGAACTTCATTCCATTTCTCGTCCATTATTGCTGAAATTACCTTGCCATCAATAGTATCGAGATTTCCACTTATCGGTCCCGGCTTTGATGTATTATGGTAAATACTAATTATACTCTCAATTTCTTTTTGAAGTAAAATTAATTTCTTTGGAACATTTTTCGCGGTATCTATCCAACTTATGTTATTAGTTAAATGCGGAGTTGTTATGTTTAATGAATAGCTAAAATAATCCGCGGAACCGGCTAAAGGTGGATACTCTTTTGGTGCAATATCAAAAAACCTACTTTTAGTTATAGACTCCTTAAGTTCTGCTAACTTCTTATCATCAATCATAAAAGGTTTGGATTCTTCAAGTCCACTTTGAACAGTAAGTGTTTTCTTTGATGACTCCAATGTTACTATTTGGCTCAATCCTGCAATTCCTCCAATTTTCGAAAATTTAAGTGAGAAATCCTCGTAGCTCCGTATTTTCGTATTCAGTAGGTTAATCGATATAGTTTCGCCTTTAAATTCGCCAGAGGTAACAGAGATAA
>JACQFM010000080.1 GCA_016200035.1 Nitrososphaerota archaeon | reverse complement strand
TTAGCAATAATTGAAGCAAATCGCCTCTTGATTATCTCTGGATTTGATTCTCCTAAAACTACCCGATCTCTGTAATCCAGCTCCTGAAGCTCTCTTTTGTAGAATTTACACAGATTGTGTAGCTGCTCTAGGCTAAATTTCTCTAAGAGCCGTTTGTTTTCTTCGTGGTTTGACACGGATTTAATAAACTCTGATTCTATTTTTACTCTTTATCGATAATAGGCGACCTTGATATGAACAGAATAAAGAATGAACAGGTTTTTGAGTTACTAGCTCCTTATTATTATAATGACAATTCAATGTGTGAGTAAGAATGAATTTCTCTCTTTTTTAGAAAACGAAGCTAGATTTAGAATTGATAGTTATATGGAGAGTGCGATTGAACAGGTAGAAGAAGTTCACGCTGGTGTAAAAAGAGAAGATGAAACTTCATCATTTCTTGAAACGCATATTTGGCCTGTAACTATTGACGTAATAAAATATTATACTACAGCCAACAAGCCTTTGACAAGCGTGACCGTTGTTTCTGCTATTTTACACGATGTGCTAGAAGAGAACGAAAGAATTTTGGACTTGTATACTTCACAATCTTATGGTTTTGATGCGTATTTCATACACCGGTTCGGAGATGCTGTATACAAGGCTGTTACTACATTAAAAGTAAAACCTCTTGAAAATTATCCACGTACTGATGACAAAGAACCTGAATCCGAAAGGTTTCGTGCTTACTGTAATAATCTTCTAAAATCAGAATATTACGTCAAGGTTATCAAACTTGCAGACAGACTTAACAATATGAGGTTTATTGCAGAAGTGCCTAGACATGAAAAAATAAATCGATACATAAGAGAAGCGGAAGATTTCTACCTTGCGTATTCGATTCTCAATCCTAGGATGGATTATTTCTATACAAAAATCAGGCAGGCATATGAACAGTTGACAAAAATAAGAATGAGTGGTAACTTTCTTCAAGCTCAAATGATGCAAAAAACTTAAACTTTGCACTTGGATCATAAATAATTTAGACACAAAACATATGCTCAAACCTTAAAGAAGCATCATAAATCATATTCTTAAAAATCGAAATTTAGGAATTAAATGACATTTGATACGAACCGTTTACTGTGTAAGTAGAATGAGAATTTACTTTTTTTCTTTTCTTAATTCTACTTGTTCTTTGATTGCTTCTTGTAATTCTTGGTTTTGCTTATGGAGTAGAATCTTTGTTTCTCTAATCTGTCTTGAAATCCAATCAATCTTTTTCTGGATTCTTTTGTCTTCTTCTTCAAAATTCATAGTTATATCCTTAAACTTTTTCCTCTTTTATCCGTACCTGAATAGAAAGACCATAATGCTTTTTGTTCAGTTAGATCATATTCTAACGTGGATAATGAACAAAAAGACTTTAAATGTAAAGAATGCGGGATGCGATTTAACGATCCTTTGCGATTAGAGAGACATTTCAAGGTAGCACATAAATCAAAACATGATGGTTTTAGACAGAAATGGTATTGGGAAAATTAACGCGCCAAAGATACTGAGAAAAAACAGAAACTACAAAATGTTATAACACCAGTATAAAAAACAAGTAACTATGGATTGGCCAATCTTACTTGCTATCTGGGGATGTATCCCTGAGTTCACAAAAGATTGTCTTGACATGACAAATTCATCAAGTACTTATCTGGGTATTGTTGGTGGCGTTGCAATTGGCGCTGTAATAAGCTGGTGGATTTATAATAGACAAAAAAAGACTGGCGAACAACAGGATTTCCTGCTACGTCGGATAAGGGAGCTGGATGAAAACCACGATGCCATATTAAAGAAACTAGAAGACTTTGATGATCACTATGAGCATACTTTAGACACTATTTTGGAGCTAAGTAAGAAAATAGACGCTGTGCTTGAAAAGAAGGAAGAGACCAAAGATATCTAAATCATTTTTACTCTGTATCGATAAAAATGCAATCCCCCTCCCATTCGTAAAAACTGAAGGCTTTTCGTTATGACTAGATAATATCGTAGGTTATGATTTGTTGGAGAGAACTTAAGACCAATTATGATCAAGACTTGATGTGAGTCTTACAATTATAGCATTTGTTGATTTTCAAATGAAAGATGGAAGTTACTGGGAAAGTCGTGATGATTATAGGGAAGACGGTGTCATTAAAGCGATAAAAAATGACGCTGAATGGAAAACAAGCATACGGCAATTGATTATCGTTGATTTCTTTCAATTACATGCAGTTTCCATGCCTTATATCCACCTTCTATTGAAACTGCATCAAAACCCCACTTGTTCAATTCTTCTGCGGCAATATTGCTCCTATAACCTCCAGAACAATGCGTACAAATCTTCTTACCTTTAAGTTCATTCATCAGTCCTTTCTTTGCTTTTTTTATCGTGAGACCCAAAGGCATGTGTATAGATTTCGTAATAATACCTTCTTCTAACTCCTCAGCCTCTCTTACATCGATGATAACATATTGATCCTTATTTTCTTCTAGCTCCTTTGGGGTGATTTTACCAGCCAACACAATTTACAATTTACCTAGTTCAGATAAATCTTGATTATCATTATCAAATCTGATATTATCTAAACGGACACAATTTCCGACAAATCATAACATTAGTAATTATCTAGTCAGCACGAATTTTTGTTGGTAAATGAGAAGTTAAAAACCCGTGAGTATCTACGTTTGCCAAGTTTCCCTTGATCGTATATGCAACAATGAATTTGATACTAGGTTCTTCCTTGTCATCCTCATTGGATATTCCCCATTCGTTCTTGTTGTGCCCACAATTGTACTCGAAAGTCTTACCCCATGAAAATTTTGGCAGTTCTGGTTCTTCCATTTCATGATATTGTGTGTAAATGGTAGATAAGTTAGTAAGTCTGCAGTGCCATGCAAATCAAATTAACGTCCTATGCAATTCTTCAACAAATCATAACGTACAATCTAACGTGGTGTTGGTGTGTTTTTGGCTTAGAAAAGTGGGTAAACCATTTTTATCGATACAGAGTAAAAAGGGAATCCACCCACTTGTGCGTAAAAATTTCGCTATAACTAGAGTAATGATTCGTTATGATTTTAATGTAGTAATCTTGACTTTTGTATTGCTTTTACTTCACATTACTATAGATAAAAAATCCTCGTAATGAGATGTACGTATGTTTCAATTCCTACACAGACAACAAGCAGAAAAACCTAACTACACTGTGGGTCAGACGTGGGGGGCACTGAAGAAGGCATGGCGAGGATACAAGATTGCCAAAGTACAGAGTGACCATACTAAGATGGTAGAATATGCAAAGAAGATCAGAACCCTTCAAAACGATTTGGGAGTTAACCAAGCTGAATTTCCAGAACTGAACCTACATTAGTTAGATTCCTTCTATTTTTGAGAGAGAAGTGAATCTTAATGCAGACAAGAAACGGTTTTGGTTAGGTGAAATTGAAAGCATTGATTCTAAAATTATGAATGATTCGGCGTCTATTTCTGTGACTTTGAGAAATGCCAGATCTAATTATCTGAAAAGGGTTTCAGCAAAAAATTCGTAATCTTTTCCTTAGTATCGCACTTACACCCCGTGGATCTATTTATTATTTCACCACAATCTAGGCATACCATTATTTTAGTATTTTTGCCTTTTAGTTTTT
>JACQFM010000029.1 GCA_016200035.1 Nitrososphaerota archaeon | reverse complement strand
GTTGGAAAATATTTTGTTCTGTATAACTCCTGTAAGCAAATAATTTGTGCACCTTTGTTAGCTGCTTCTCTTATCTTGACAATGGTTTTTTCCATATTGCTACTAATGTTATCGGAAACACGAGTCTGAACGAGTCCTATAGTAACTGAATTCTTAGCCACCATACGGGCACATTTGATTTAAGGTTCTTATTTACCTTTAATCTCAGTCCATTCTTCTTTTCTTGTTTTAATACCTGATAGTAATCAGTAAATGCATATGCTGTATATTTTACAGAACTATGACTTGCCATCTAATAGAAAGAACAAATGAAAATATTCGCATTTTAGTTAGGATAGAACTGCCGGGCCAATGGTCTTGGATAAAACAAGTGCTACGGGGATAGCAGGCCCAAGCAGTTTGAAATATTTTTCTCATACACGTATATCACTTCATGTCTGTTTATGAGATGACATACGATATTTTCAGCAATTTTGCCCTACTCTCATGCGTTTGTGTAAAGATCTGTACATAAATTGATTAAATATGATTTTCTGGCTTTAAATATGTCAAAAAATTGTCACAATGCATGCCAAAACAATACGAGGATAATGTTGCAAGCAGTAGTGAAGTTAAAAAGATAGTTTCAGATGAAGTAAGACCATTACTTGATAAGCTGACAGAACTTGTAGAAAAGCTAGACAGATATCATCAACACGATGTAGAATTTCAACAAAAATTCCTATTGCTAGTATCTCAAATGTTTAGGAACCAACAAATCTCAATGGAAGCCTTTGATCAACTTGATGCTTTTATGAGAAAAGAATTCTTCTGGGGCAAATCTACCTCAGTTAATACTTAGGCCTCATTTTACATTTGACAATTCAGTGGAACAAGATTAACACGTAATGCATCCTTTGATTTGAATTAAAAAACCAGAAACTACATTTGCTAGAGCATAGTAAATAAGACTATGAAGGGAATGGATTATAAAAGATTTAGAGAATCAAAAAAGGAATACTTTGTTACTAAAGATGGCAAAATTACAAAAGCTGAAGTAATAAAAAAGATGGGCGAATGGTTAATGCAAAATAAGCATAGTGAACCAGCAGATTTTCTTGAGACTTTCCAAGTAAAAGAGGCTAAGTAGTATTATAACAATTCACATTAAATAGTAACTACTAGCAGTATCATACTGTGGAAAAATTCGATCTCCTCTTAAAAGTCGATAAAAAACCCACGGATACTCAGATAAAAAAAATTCAAGAACATTTTGACCAAATGCCAATTGAAGAAATTATTGCAGGGCTTCATTTTGCTAAAAATAGATGGACTGCAAAAGATGCTGGCGTGCTAAAAGTAGGCAGAAAGAGCATAATAAAGCGAGAAATTCATTCAGTAACATCTGAACAGGCACAATGGAGGTTAAAAAATTGGAAAATGATGATTGCAAATTATAGAAAACGAGGTTACAGCTACCCAACCATATCTAGAATTAAAAAACTTCTTTTAGAAATAAGTAATAAAAAATCTAAGTAGTTTGTTCTGCTGATTTTGCAGGAATGTTTTTTGGCACATCTTGTCTTACATGTTCTTCTAGAATAGATTGAGCTTCTTCCAATATTGCACTGGTGTCGGCATTTGACGTATCTATTACTACACTGTGATTTGGATTGACAGAAGCGCCAGCCATTATATCGCCAAGTATGGCTGAAAGATCCTGCATAGAGGCATTTGCCTCAGGCATAAGACCACCAAGCCCTGCTCCCAATCCTTTGATTATTGACATACAGGGGCTTAATGTTACAACCACGTCTCCAAGCTCGGAAATTGTGTTTAATCTAATCTGTATCTGCTCAAGAGCTAACTTGGCACTTGTTATCATCTTATTCATCTTTCTAATTTCATGAAGCTCTAAGGCATATGCTTGAGAATATTGTTTATTTTGATTTTTTACGGATTCAACTACTTTTTTGAAAATAAAATTATCTTTTTCTTTTAACTTCAATGTAATGGAATCAAGCTTTACAATTTGAAGCTGCAATCTTTTTTGCGCTTCATCAATTTTTGGTTTAAGTGGTGCATCGGGTCTAACTTTGTCGATTACTTTTTGAGATATGCTCTCCTTATGTTGATTCCACTTACTAACAAATGTCGTGATTTTGCACCTGCGAAAGATCAAAATCCAGCTATTAAGCAACCCTGTTCCATCACACCATGTAACTACAGTTACAGCTCCGTATGGTTACAAGACTAGTTCATCTATGTTTGCTTATAATGTTTCTAAATTCGAATTTAGCAACATTATATCTGAATATTGTCAGCCAAAAGTAAAGGTGAAGATCTCAAAACCTGGCTTGGCGATAATTGTAAGAGTATGCGCAGCTGCTTCTTTAGTTGATACAAGAGTATAGAGTCTGTTTTCATCTACATGTACCACTCCATTTTGCACATCACTTCCTGAATCCTCTGGTTTTATTGGTTTTCCATCAAGCAGGATCTGAATGTCTGCTTTATTTGCAGCTACTATATGGACATCCTTTGCAAAGTAAGGAAGTATAATTTTACCGTCATCTGATACGAGTTTCATGCTATCCTCCAAGTTTTGCCATTGGCCTTCTAGATAGAAATAGTCGCTTTCCAAATTAGCTGGCAAAGAGTATTTCATAGTCTTTTCTGGTTGAAAACCTTCAGAATTCCCAAGGTAGTTTCTTCCAGAAGCGTATTTGTATCCAAAGTAAAGCTCTGGTGTTTCTGATTCTGAAAATTTATGCTCCTGTAAATTTACAAGTGATTGGGCTGCAGCAACACTCAGACCAAGATGCTGGCTCCGTTCCTCTAAAAGCTGTTGTATTACTTTTTCAGTTTGATCGTATTCTCCTTCCCCAAAATGGGTGTGTCTTATGTGTCCTGTATAATCAGTAAGATATTCAGCTGGCCAGTATCTGTTTGAAAAGGCATCCGATGTCTTTTTCGAATTGAAACTCTGGAGAATGCACGCCAATTATGAGCAATCCCTTGTCTGCATATTTTTCATTCCATGCGGTAATGTATGGAAAGGTTCTGATACAGTTGATGCATGTGTATGTCCAAAAGTCATAAAGCACAACCTTGTCTTTTATGGCCTCCTTTAGATCGTCTGGTGTGGTATTGATATAACCAGATATTCCGACCAGATCAGGAGCTTTTTTGAATTGACTTTCATCAATCTCTGCGATGGTAGGATTTTTGTTTGCTGTCTGTGTGCTTTCACCTACCGTGACTTGCTGATCTATTTTCTTTGGTTTATCTAATGAGGCAAAGTAGGTTCCAAGTCCACCTACAATTACAGCCACAATTATTGCCATAACTATTGCAGTTTTTATTTCTGTTCGCATTTTTCATCATCCTAATAGTAGATTATTCAAAAGCGGAAAACTTGCAATCGCCGCAAGCTGATTTGTAAGAACTAGAATTCCCAAAATTATGATAAAAGAACCCATTGTTATCGAATAGTATTTCAGGTGCTTGCTAAGAGCTTTGATGAGTCTAGTGAATCTTGAGAAAAATATTCCCATCAAAATGAATGGAATTCCAAGCCCTAGTGAATATGCAAGCAAGAGGGAAAACGCATGGCCTGGCACTGTAGCCGCTAAGGTGAGAACGCTTCCTAAAATTGGACCTATGCAAGGAGTCCAGCAAGTTGCAAAGGCAAGGCCGAAAACAAATGAGAGAGGATAGCTTGCCTTAGTCCTATTTGGCAAAAACTTCTTTTCAAAGTTGAGCATCCTTAACTTGGTGGATAAGAGCATGAAAGCTCCAAATCCAATTATGATGACTCCTCCCACTTGGTTGAGTCCATGGATCAAGTTTGCAGAGGAACTGGCTAAGACACTATTTAGAATGACACCAAAAACAGAAAACACTACGGAAAAACCAAGAACAAAAAAGACAGTATTTAGCAAAATGTTTAGTCTGTTTGAAACAAGATTGATGGTTCCATTGTTTCGCTGCAGCTCCGATATTGTCGTTCCTGATATGTAAGCTAGGAACGCTGGTATCACTGGTAGGATACAGGGAGCAAGAAATGATCCTAGGCCAGCTAGTGCAGCTATGGCAATAGATATATCAACCATTGGCTTGAGTCTGACGTTTTTTTATTAATACATTGTTCCAAATCTTTTCCATATTGGCTCTATCCTAGCGCCTCGATTCTGCCCTTGTATTTTTCTCTGTATAAAGACCTGCATGACGTGCAGCAAAAAAATCTCTCCAAGTTAGCAAATTTAAGGATACTAGGTTTTCCGTGAACTGGTCCCTTACAATAGTCACACGCAATTTTTACAAGCATTCCTTTGTCAAGCTTGATATTGTGGCTCTTGAGAGCTTTCTGCCGCAAGTGGTCCAGATGAACGCTCGTCCTGGTCTCAAGTTTTCCCAAGTCTAAATCAAGTGAGACTGCTTTGACCAAACCAACATTGACAAGCCTTTCGTATCGTTTCTTTACAGTGGGAGTGCTAACTTTAATCTCTCTTGATACCTGACGGAAGGATTTTCTGGCGT
>JACQFM010000079.1 GCA_016200035.1 Nitrososphaerota archaeon | reverse complement strand
GCTGTGATTTGGATCTGCTGGTCGACCTTGACCTCTTTGAGCTCGTTTCCAAATGCGTCAACCACTCTTGGGTTAGATGCCGGCGCTCTCTCAAGCGGTGGCACTATTGTACCTATGAATGTTGTTCCTGTGATTCTTAGCTGGTCTGCCGGTGTGTATGGAGCTGGAAGTGTCTTGTCAAGATACTCACCAGTGACTGTGTCACCCTCGTTGGTCTTGAGCCTGTTACCTGAGGACTGGAACTGTGTCGTGAAATAAACAGTTCCCTCAAATATGCCCGTGGCCTCGTTGGTCTCAGTCATTGTAAGCTTGATGCCTCCCGAGTCCGAGTCTGACCACATGTTTGTGTCAAACTTGTCTACTGCTTCTGGGTTTAGGTTCATGTCTGGATCTATTATTCGCAATACTCCTTGTCCGTTAGCTGGATAGCTTGCCTCAACAAACTGGACTTCACCTATGTTCCATCTGATTAGTGCCGAGCCTGTAACTGTCTGGTCCTTTGTATAAAGGAACGATACAGTCAGACCGTCAGTATCAGATGATTCTAGGAATCCACTGGTTGGGCCAGTTCCCGTGGTTCTTGGGTTTGGTTGCTGTGCTGTTGGTGTTGCCTCATCTACAGCGTGAGCAAATCCGGTTAGGATTACTTCGCCTGTGAAGATGCCTGTGTCAACGCCTGTTTCAACCAACTTGTATGTAGAGAGCTTGTGACCTCTTGTTGATACCGTGACCTTTGTTAGATCGGAATCACCGATCGTATCAATCAGGTTGGAATCAAAGTTGTGGTCAGGTGCTACTACAGTGATGTAGACCTTGTCAGTCCATGTGTAGACTTTTTGGTCTAATTCCACTGTTGCTCCAAAGTTGGAGGTGTAGATTGTCAGTTTGATATCCTGGTTCTCGTCACCTACTACCTTGGCACCGGCTGGACCCCAGTCAGTATATTCTAGGTGAATTTGTTCACCTCTCTCAAGTAATGTGGTAGCCAATTGCTTGGGTATCTTGATTACTGATTGGAATATGCCTGTGTCCTTGCCTGTCTCTCTAAAGTCAGTTGGCTTGGCATCAAAGTTGGCAGTCTCTGCACCGTTCTGACCCATCGTGGTCTTCTTTGCATGTGAGTCCAACTCGATTAGATCCAAGTTCTTGGTCTCTGCAGTCTGTGAGTCCAGGTTAAAGTCTGGTTCGATAAGAGTTAGTATCATATCAGAACCGATTATATACACGGACTTGTCTGATTGCAAGACACCGTTTCTTAGATCAAATGTAGCAGAATCAGTTACTGTGTTCACATTTCCTGAAGAATCCACTGGGTCTGTATATTCTACGGTGAGAACATCACCTTGTCTGATACAGAAGTTTCCAGTAGGTACTGTGTTGCCTGGGTTTAGGAATCTCTGTCCAATAGTTCCAAGACCAGTTGATGTTGTTGTTGTTGTGACTCTGAATCCTCCTGCCTTAGTTGCCGGACATTGTGTACTTGCCGGACCGTCTGTGTAGAAGATCGGCAGGTCAACTTGGAATATACCAGCATCTGGTGCTATCTCTGTTAGTGGTCCTAAGGATCTGACATAGCTTGCATTGTAGCTAGAACCAACACCAATTGGTCCAAATAGAGTACTTGGAGTACCAGCTGTTGCCAATGTGACTATATCTGTTCCTCTAGTCACTGTCATCTTTACTGGTGGACGAGTGTGAGTAGAGTCTATTGTTGAGTTTGTCTGAATCTTGTCTTCACCTGCTGCAGAGATATCAAAGTCACGATCATTGACTCTGATGTGAACTATCACTGGACTTTCTCCAACCTCTTCTACATTTGCAGTTCCTCCTCCTGCTGCGTTTGAAGTACTGGTTCTCACTTGGTTATCAAGATCACCAGAGATTCCTGTCAGGTGTAATGGGAAGACTGATCTTCCGTTTGGTGTAGTCTTTCCTGCTTGTGTTGTAAAGTCTGCGAGTGCACCAAATGGCACTGGGTATACGGTTCTGTCTAGTTTGACAGATCCTGTTGTACCCCTAACACCTGCGCGGTCGCTTATCTCTATTGTCTTGCCAGACGCATCTCTAAAGTCAACATAGTTGACCTTGATGTTAAGACCGTTGGCATTAGTCAAAGAGTCAGTAGCGCTTGTGGTAAGACAGACCTGATCTGGGATCTGGAATGTACCCGTGAATTGGCCGGTACTTGGTCCAGTCTCAACTAGTGTGAATCCACTATTGGATAGGCCTGTTGCAGCTCCTCCGACTGGTGTGCCGGCTGCTCCAAGTAGACCACAGCCTAGTGATTGCCATCTAGCGTTGGTTTGTCCAAACTGGATATCAAGCAGTCTTCCAAAGGCAGATCCTGTTGTTGTTACAAACTTACCAGCACTTCCTATGGTATCAGATGCAGGTTCTCCTGCAGTGGTTGCAACTGTTGTATAGATGTCAACCTTATCATTGTCGACATTAAGGTCCTGATCTTTTAGTGTTATAGTTACAGTGTCTGCAACTTTGTAGTTCTTGTTGTCAAATGACACAACACCAGAGTGTGTTGGAGCATCTTGCTGGGCAGCAATCTGTGTTGATACACCGTCTGAACCCAGATCAAGATAGTTGAGCCTTACTGCTCTAGCATCAGCCTGGATCAAGTCCTCGTGAGCGATGAACTTGACCTGGTAGTTGATTGCTCGAATCTGTGCATATGATGCTGGATCAAAGATGTTTAGCTGGTTGAGCATTAGATACTCTATAGTACCTGTGTAGGTACCTGTGCTTGCTCCTGTCTCTTCTAGCTCTAGTCTGTAGATGGCGTTGTTGGTCCTCTCGGATTCTTGGTTGCCATCGTTTTTGAGACCAAAGCTGAAGAAGTCAGCAACAATTGGTGAGTTTTGTGCAACGTTGACTGTAAAGTTACCTGTCTGGTTGAACAAGAACATCAGTCCTACTCCGTTGTTTCTTGATGTAGAAGCACCGCTGAATATCTGGTTGACGGTTGATTTTGCTGATGCTGCGCTTGTTACGTTGAAGCTAACGAGTCCTTGTGTGGTTGTGGCATTTGCTATTGATATAGCACGTATACCTGTAGTTGAAAATCCCGTATCTTTTGTAGTGCTTCCTGCACCAAATCCAGCTGAGGTTCCTAGTGATGCATCTGTTCTTGCTTGACCAACACTATTGCCTGCCAAGCTAGTACCAAGCCCTTCAGGAGCAATCTTAAAGTCAGTTGTTGTAAATGTTCCTGTAGAGTTTGACTTTGTGGTATTAACAAGCAGGAAGACCTTGACGTTTGTAATTCCTCCCGTGTTGTTAAGTGACCTGATATCATAGTTGAACATGTTCAGTCCTCTGGTGTTTGCAAGATTAGTGTTGATCAGACTATCTTGGACATTGCCAAGTGTCTTCTGGGTCTGTGTTGCTGATGAACTTCCACCAGATTGTAGGTCAACTACAAGTGCAGAATCAGCCTCACATCTCTTACTGAGAGATGTTATAGAACATCCAGAGTTTTGAACTTTGAATGTACTGTTTGTGAAGCCGAATGTCGTGTTAAGAATTGCTCTTTGACTGAAGAGTTGAACTGGTGATTTATCTACCGAACCTAATTGTCTGAATCCTGAAGCAAAGCCAACACTTGATCCGTTTACACTGAAGTGTTCTGAACTATTGCTTCCAATGGCCGTACCTCCTAGGGTTTGAGTAACTTCTTTCAATCCACCAACAAAGGCAAAGTCTGCACCGTCCTCTAGTGTGAACGGAGTACCGATCTTTAATGCTGTAATTAAAGCAACATTAGGATCGTTTACAGTCAGGTGCTCTAGTACCTTGGTGTTCTTGTTTGCATCAGAATCTACTAGTGTTACAGGAATCTTTTCACCAGAGTTCCACTCGCCATCAACTGGTCCCATGGTTAGGGTACCAAATCCAAATCCAATGACT
>JACQFM010000028.1 GCA_016200035.1 Nitrososphaerota archaeon | reverse complement strand
TTTTCATTTTGAATGTGATTAGCAAAAAATATTGTATCTTCTGCAGGAGTATAACATTCAGTTTCTGTTAATTTCTTTTGCAAGTTTTATTATCTCACCATCTGTCAAGTCTTCTAATCTTTTATTCGAATCTATAGACACTCTAAATTGTTTTGCTATATTGCGGATCGTTTTTCTGCGATATGAGAAAAGCTTGTTTAAAGTATCTATGGTTTTCTTTGACATATTGTGCTTTTTTGTTAACCGTAACACAATTGAATCTACCTTTGGTGCAGGGAAAAAATTTGATTTTGACACTTCCATCAAAGGTTCGATTCTTGCGCTGTAGTTTGCGAGAACACTTATTGCCCTATGATTTTTGCTGCCTGGTTTTGATAGGAGTTTCTGGGCAAATTCCTTTTGAACCATTATTATGGCTGCCCTAAATTTTTTCTGAATAAGCCATTCTATTGCCTCACGGCTCTTAGAATATGGCAAATTAGATACAAGAACTGTAAAGTCTAGATTCATCTTAAAGGCATCACCATGCTTTAGACTCAGATTTGAAAAACTTGAGTATTTTTGTCGGGCCAACAGGTAGAGTTTTTGGTCTCTTTCTATCGAGATGACATTTTTTGCAGTGTGACAGAGAAAGGGAATCAATATTCCCTTACCTGTACCTATCTCAAGAACGGTATCATTTTTTGTGATTTTAGCAAAATCAACTATCGATTTTGCAATAGAATCTGAAAGAAGAAAGTGCTGGCCAAGTGATTGACGTCTATTCATCGTCTGACAAAGAGGTTCATCCTTGTCTCTCCAGTTATTTCCTCAAGAATCCTCTTTGCAATCTGTTTTATTGGTTCTTTTAATCCAACTCTTTCCTGAAGATCCTTAAAGTCTGCAAACTTTTTCTTTTCTCGTTCATCTAGCATTGTTCGCATGTATGTCTTGCCAATACCAGGTATTAGCTCAAGTGCATGGATCCTTGGCGTGAGCGGTTGTGCATTGTTTAGATAATCCACAAATCTTTGTTCATTTTGTGCCACTATCTTTTCTATCACACCGGCAAGCTCACTTTGAGCTGCAGGAGAGATTTCACTATACTCTAGCCTACCCAGGACTGACAAGATTTTTGTTCTGCCTTCTTTGCCAATATACACCCTCTCTCCTATCTCAAATGTCGAGTTTGGCACACCAAGAAGTTCCAGAATTGTTAATCTGTCTTCTCCTAGCGCAGTTATAATTATACCATCTCTTCCCTTTACTGTTACAGACTTTCCTCTGGGAGCAAAGTCTAAGACGTATGCGTACTCTTCGTACTTTCTAGGTTGAGTTCTCTCCAAGAACAATCGACTCCTTGGACTACGCGTTCTCCTTGATAATTTTCAGCATTTTCTCTAGCGTTTCAGCCAGAATCAGTTTTTTCCAGCCAAAGGTAAAGGCTCGCAATTCTACCTCAGTAGTTGGCAGGATGTTTACCACTTCCACTGCCTCCTCTTCTGTTATACCACAGTCTTTAACGAGCTGTTGTTTTATCTTCTTGGCTGCCTTTGCATCAATTTTTGAAAACTTGGATGCATAGTCAAATGTCCATCTTTGTATCTGATCCATTGACTCTGGATCTCCCTTCTCCATAATTTCTTTAACTTCAGAAATAGTGATAGGTTGTTTCTTCTTAATCTCTTCCATACTTACACACCAAACGGTTTGATATGGTCTAGCCTCGTGATTAATGTTTTTGTCTTGTTACCTAGTTTGACATCAAGTGTAACAGTGCGTCGCCCCACAGCCTGTACAGTTCCTACTTTCCCATGGTATCTACGATGCGGCAATGCCTTGTGTTGCGAGGGATCAATGATTACTAGTGCCTTGTCTCCTGGACTATATTTTCTTAGTAAAAAAGAGACTCCTCTTACTCTGTCCTTTGTCATGACAGATCGTGCTTTGTGCATAAAGCCATGTGAGTGGCCAGAAGGCTTCTTAGTAGTCATATATTTGACTAGAGCTAATTGCCCTTAATTTAACACTTACTCGCTCTCTTCTTTCTTTTTCTTCTTAGATTCTTCTTCCGGATCAGCTATGCCGCTTTCCGTTAAGATAAAGAGCACTTCTTGTTCTGGATGGTGCGGACTGTCAACCATTCTTGCAATTCTTTTCTTACCAGATTTCTTAAAGTATACTCGATATGTGCTTGTGTGTGCAACAACGTTACCTCCAACTGGTCTTGTAGGATCTCCAAAGAAGGTATCAGGCGATGCCATAACTTGGTTTGTTGCAATGGCTGCGACATTGTATGTTTCAGCAGTCCTTGTAAGAAGATGCATGAATCTGTTCAGCCTCTGTTGCCTCACGGAAAGTGTTCCTCTACCCAGGTATTCTGCTCTAAATAAGCCGACTGCTGAATCGACTACAATTAATTTTATCTTATTTTCTTCTATAATAGGACCTACTTCTTCCAGGATCAATTCTTGGTGTGAGCTGTTGTATGCCTTGGCTACAATAATTCTTTCAAGTACCTTTTCGGGCTCGAGACCTTTTGACTTGGCTATCGTAACAATTCTTTCTGGCCTAAATGTCCCTTCAGTATCTATATACAAAGCTCCCCCATCAAGTCCGCCTTGATCTTTTGGTTTTTGAACATTTACACACATTGTATGACAAAATTGTGTCTTGCCAGAACCAAATTCACCGTAAACTTCTGTAATGGCCTGTGTTTCAATTCCACCATCAAATAACATATCTAATGCAGTGGTACCAGTCGAGATCTTACCAATGTCTTGTCGTCTTTTGTAAATCTCTGTAGCAGTTACAAAGTCCTTTTCGAGTTTACCTTGTTCAATAAGCTGTTGACGTGCCTTGGTCACTAGTTTTATTGCAGCCTCTATATCCATGCCAGTAATCTCTGAAACATCTACTGGGCCCCTCACAAGAAGATCCATGATGTTATGAATTCCAGCATCTACTAGCTTCTTTGATGTTACTGGGCCTACTCCTTCTAGACTTTCTAGCCTTAGCTCATCCAACTTACCGTATCGTACGGTACTAGTACCTAATAAAGATGCTGTTTTGGGGTGCTGTTTCGTTGTCGGTTGATTTGAAGGTGTTACCTGTCGGTTGTTAATCATACGTTTTTTGAACGTGGTGTTAGGGGGTGTTATATGGTATTAGTAGAACTACACCCAATTCTTATTTTATTACTAAGTGGCTCTGGTGTTGCACTAGGGATTGCTATGATATTTAATAAAAGAAAATCTATTGAACAATCCCAAAAAACTTCAAAATCGCAACAATAACCAATCCAATTAATCCAGCACTGAGAATTGAGGTACCAAAATCAGCAATTTGTCTAGGAACTGATTCGGGAGAGAGTATAAGAAATGCACCCCCAACAATCAATATTATTAAAAACGCAATTATGCCTTTCATTTGGATTAAAAGTACTGGAAGTCATCAACTATTAAAGACTGATCACAGGTAGTTTTGTCAAGTTGATGGGACATAACTCTTCGTGTAAACCTTTTGGATATAATTATTGAATTGGTTGAGAATCTATTTTTTTATTCCAGTCTTTTGACCACCGATAAATAAGATATGATAAACATATCCTTGGTACAAAAAAGCCAAGAACATATACGCCCAGCAAATTTATTCCAGCCAGAGTCATATAGAGTCCCATCAAACCAATTTCAAGTAACATGATTGGAATGATACTTATTATTGCATACCGAAACTTCTGTATCCTATAAAAAGCATAGATTGCAGTACCCAATCCAAAGATAGGAATGGGTATGTATAAGGAGGCTATCTGCCAAGGAATACTAACTTTCTTTTCTTCTCTATCTTTACTATAATTTATTCTGCTTTTTGAGAATGGCATTTTGTTACTTCTAAGAGGCACGATCTATTTTTGCATTTTGTATTAATGTGATCCATTTGTTATCTCCTTCTATTTTGATTCCTGCAACTTCTGAAGGTGTCTTACCGTCTAGTCCTTGGTGTGGTCTTAGATAGTTATGATACATTTGATAACCGCCAATCAAAACAGAATCGTCTTTTTTAATTCCTCTAACAATCTTTTCACGATCTCTAAACTCACCATTTAGCCTTTCCATTTTGTTGTTATTCATGTCGCCTTGCAATCGAATGTGTTTGATATGCAAAGTTCTTTGTTGCCTGTTAATCTCCCAAAACTCCTTTTGGTAAGCTTCCTCATATGACCTTAGACCATCAGTAATCAAGACCTTTGGCTTTGTTCCTGTTACTTCCTTTCCCTTTCTAAACAGACCTGAGGCATCTGCCCTTTCCTTTGTGTTGGATACTTCTTGGGCAATCCAAAAGCGTGTTTCGTCATCCATTAGAGCAAAGACATACTTTAGCTCACCTCTGACCTTAACCCAAACCTCATCAGCTCTCCATGTGTCGCCTACCTGTGGAGTAATCTTGTTTAGATATTCCTGCATTGTCTTTGTGTATTTCCTAATCCAAAAGTAGATTGTTTTATGGCTTACATTTACTCCTTGCAATAGCAAATATTTCTGAACATTTCTTAGAGATTCGCCTGTAAAGTAAAGTTGCATAGCTGAAGTAATTGCCTGTGGAGTAGCTCGCATCTTTTCAAATCCTATGTTAATGCTGAAAGTTCGATTGCAAGTAATACAGATTAATCTCTGAATGTTTCCACTTTTGTTGTGTCTTACTCCGAACTTCTTTAGCTTGTCAGACTTGCAGAAAAGACAGTTTGATATTGTAATTGGTGAAATTGTTACTTTGTTTTTCTCTCGTACTTCCTCTCTAAACTTAATTGAAAACTCAACAGCGTGAATGTGCTTACAGCAAACGTGTCTGAAGATATGGTCTGGGCAATTACAGATCCACTTATCATCAGTCTTGACAACGTTGTATTCTCTTTTTGTTGTTTGTGATTTTACATGATAGAAGTTATCAGATACACGGATTAGATCGCTTTTGAGTGCGATTTGTTTTCCTTTTTCTTCACGGAAATTTATCGATTGCATTTCTACTATGTGTATAATACACATAACTATTAAAACATTGTGTATGATGTGTATTATACACAAATAATAAATACAACATGAGAATAAAACAGGCATGGGTAGAATTGATATTATCTTGCCTGATGATTTAGAAGATAAATTGAAGATGGAAGCAGGGAAAAGATTGGGTGCAAAGCGTGGTGCATTTACTGAAGCAATTAAAGATGCAATAGGTCTTTGGTTAGATCCAAAGACAATTGAAATAATGGAAAAATATTCTGGCAAATCATTAGATTCAGAAACTAGAGAGATATTGAAAAAATACAGGGAGAGTAAGTATGAGTGATGATGTTATTACAAGAGCAAAAGAAACACGGAAAAGAATACGAAATTTAGAAGTAGATATAAAGTCTAACACATACAACCGAGACCGAACTGACAAACTGGCAAAGGCACTAGATGATTTTGCAAAGGCTGAAGTAAATAATAATCATGAACTTATGATTCAATATGCTTTACAAATAGAACAAAGTTATTCGGAACTTGCCATAATTGGTTATGCAGAGCCGTCACGAAATTTACTAGAAAAATACGATAATTTAGCTTACAATTATCAACTACTTACAAAGAAAAAAGAACAAGTTCAGCACGAACTTAGTCTAGCAAATGAAAAAATCAATTCCTTAGAAAAAACAAACAAGGAATCCTTCGAGAACAATAAAAAGTTAGTAACTATAATAGACAAACTTGTAGAGATATTGAAAAATTTAGGAATCAAACTTGATGAGGGATTTAATCGATTAGCAGGTTAAGTTCATGGGATTGAATAATACTATAATCTGCCAAAAATGTGAGGCATTGTTAATTGATGAAGAATTTGAGAGCCACAAATGTACTCATAACTATAAATTTGAAGGGGATTATCTTTTGATCAGAATAGATGGTAGGTGGAAAAAGTTGTACTTACCTGTCATTTTAGGCTATCAACCGATAGGTAACACGGATAAATCAACCGACAACGAAACAGCACCTGTTTTGGGGTTCTGTCAACTTAACAGCACATCCCTCGATTTTTTCTCCTTGTAAACTGTCGGCTCATGCTTTTTTTGGTCATTATTATTGCAGAACAGAAATGGATTAAAGTAATTACAAAGTACAGATAACTAATGAAATTTGGATTCTTAAGAAAAAAAGAATCAAAAAACCAAGTCTTATGCTCTGCATGCCGTAGAGATTTGTCAGAAGGCAAAAGCGGTAAAACAAATAGTTTTTGTGACCAAAATGATCCCAAGAAATCTGTGTATTTTTTCCATTCTGAATGTGTATCAGAATTTGATATTGCAGAAGCTGTCTCCAATGGAACAATACATGAAAAGGGATGGACACCACAACCATATTGATATAATTTTTCCTTTTTCTTATTGGAATATGGATCGTTTAAGAGATAGTATGAGATCGATCGAGTAATGTCAAACGCATTAAAAATAATTGGGATAATTATTGCTATAATAGGCGGACTAGCATACTTTGCTTCAATGTCCAATTTCCAAAGTGATACTGCAAAAATGGGTTTACAAGTTCTCGCACTACCACACTTTATGAAAACCATGAAAGCCTTTGTTGGAGAGGTCATAGTCATAGGTATTGGGCTAGCTATCATCATAATTGGAGTCAAGTTTTGCCGTTCCTCAAAATAATGTACTTGTGATATGCGTAACCAAGAATAAAGGAAGAAACTGTAATCATAAAATAATTGAAATAAATAAAAAAATCCTCACTCATAGACTAGCCCTCTGAATCAAAGTTTTCCACTTGTCATTACCTTGAATTGTTATTCCGCAAGCTTCCGAAGGTGTCTTACCATCCAAAGCCATGTGTGGTCTAAAGTAATTATGGAATAATTGATAACCTGGGAGATTTTATTTGAATTTTCTTCTTTGTCCAGGCTTATTTTGCCCTGGAACTCTTTTAAGTTCAAATCTTTTTCTAAAATTTTCCTTGTTTCTTAAAATTGCAATAACACCATGTCTTTCCCTTGCCTGAACCTTAGGTGTTTGTCCTCTAACTTTTCCTGCTTTGGTAAGCGAACCGTGTGTTGGCACAGATTAACCTCT
>JACQFM010000107.1 GCA_016200035.1 Nitrososphaerota archaeon | reverse complement strand
TTAAAAATCCACTTTGGTACCATGCTTGAAGTTGTCAGAGCATGTTTAACTGCTGATGAGATTGCCAATACAGCTGAGTTCTTTAGTTTTGGGACAAATGATTTGACCCAAGCCGTTTTTAGCTTCAGTAGAGAGGATGCAGAGGGCAAATTTCTTCCAGAATACATGGAAAGAGGACTTCTGGGTGAAAATCCCTTCCAATCTATTGATGTAAACGGTGTAGGAAGTCTCATGAAAATTGCAATAGAAAAAGGAAGAAAGACAAAGCCAAACCTCGAGATAGGAATTTGTGGAGAACACGGCGGCGATCCAGCTTCAATAAAATTTTGTCACAAAGAGAGTTTAAGCTACGTCAGTGCATCTTCTCATAGAATTCCAATAGCAATTCTTGCAGCAGCCCAAGCTGCTTTATCAGAAAAAAGCCAACTCAGCAGCTAAAACAAAGAACAAATCAAAAAAGTAAAAGACATTTTTGTAATACCTAGTTAGAGCTTTGCGAATTTTGTAAACTTTTAGGATAATTTTGCAGAAGCAAAGTAAACGTGAAAGGGCTGACAATAAATTACAACTGTATCATATAACGAAGTATCGATTCCCTTCAGCGCATAATTCTGGTTTCCTTGACTGCCTTTGAGCTTGCCTAGCTCAATCCCATTTTCTACATTTCCTTGCTTTGTAATGTATACATGAAGGTCTGGGCCGTTTGTAACTTCAAAGTCCTCAAACCTAAGAAACGCAATGTCACCAACAGAGATTATTACGGCTTTTCCGCTGGCCTGATGACCTGCTAGCCCTCCAAACGTTCCCTGCTTTGAAAATTTAGGAGTCTGTTTTGAGTCTGGTGCTATCTGTGATATCATACTTTGCATGTCCTCTGATACTGGCTTGACAAACTTTTTTGCCTCTTCCATAATAAGGTCGATTGTTTTCATTGGCATTTTGTCAACGATCTCCTTCCTTTTCTCATCTGCCATGCTTACAAACTGGTCATATGTTAGACCCTTTTGTAACTCACTTAGCGCAATTGGTAGCGGTTCGTCAACTACTTTTTTATAAAAAAGTGGTCCTGCAAGATAGTATGCACCAACCGCTACAATACCTATGATTATCGCAATTGCGATGCCTTTTAGCACAGCTAAATTCATAGCGTGATGGTATTAAAGATTCAAGAAAATTGAAATATAGAATGAGAATGATCATCATAATGTGCTTCCAAGACTTGATTCAATAAAACAAGCAAGATTAAAGCTTGGTCTTACTCAACAAAAACTAGCCTCATTTACAGGAGTAAGTACCTCTATGATAAACCAAATTGAATCAGGAAGATGCCAGCCAAGTTATGCGACTGCAAAAAAAATCTTTGAGGTTCTGGGATCACTAGAGGGTCAGTCTTCGATGAAGGCAGGAGATATTTGTAGTAAGGATATTTACAAATTAAAGACTACTGATTCGTTACATGATGCGATAAAAAAGATGCAACAACATTCGATCAGTCAAATTCCAGTTTTTGATGAAAGCGAGGTGGTTGGCCTGATAAGCGAAGATGGTCTTGTAAAGCACATGATTGATAGTGACGAGAGTCAGAGAAAAAAGATAAGATTATCAGAGGTCATGGAGCCAAGGCCGCCCATAGTTGATTTTAGCATTCCCGTAAAGACGCTAGTGCCACTTGTTAGATATTCAAAGTGTATCCTAGTTTCAAAGCATAGTAGAATAATTGGAATCATAACCGCTTCTGACACACTAAAAATGATGGAATAATTTTGTTTATTTGATCTCTTCTTGCGATTATTCTGGATGATAGCATAACTCTGCCAAAACACCATGTAGTGATTTGGGGTGGATAAAGGTCACTTTTGTGCCTCTTGAGCCAGGTCTTACATCTCCAAGAAACCTTATTCCACATCCCTTCATTCTTTCAACCTCACCTTCAATGTTGTCGGTTTCCAGTGCAATGTGGTGTAGTCCCTCGCCTCTACTTGTCAGAAATTTCTTAATAGGACTGTCATCTCGCGTGGGTTCCATTAGCTCAATTCTAGAATTCTTCAAATGTAAAATCGCCACTCGAACACCTTCACTTTCTATGGTTTCAAACTCTACTTCTTGTATGCCAAGGGCTTGTTTGTATTCCTTTACAGCTTCATCAACGCTGTTTACAGCAATTGCAATATGATCAATCTTCATTCTAAAACACTTCCTTGGGCTGATAGATCCCAAAAACTTCTCTAAAGGTGTTGCTTATCTCTCCAAGAGTAGCATAACTTTTTACTGCACCTATAATATGTGGCATGAGATTTTCATCTTTATCAGCAGCGCTTTTCATTTTTGACAAAATGCTTTCTACTTTTTTGTTATCACGTGTACTTCTTAGCTCTTTTAGATTCTGACGTTGTTTTAATTCAATGGAGTTATCAATTTTTAGTATTTCTTGTTTTTTTTCTACTTCATCCACATATTTGTTAACGCCAATTATTATTCTCTCTCCACTGTCAATTTCTTTTTTAAGTTGGTATGCATTTTGTCTAATCTCTGACTGAAAGAATCCTCGCTCTATGCCCACAAGTGAGCCTCCCATCCTCCCGATTTTTTTCAGATATTTGTTGACCTCATCTTCTATTCTATCGCACAGATATTCTACATAATATGAGCCTGCAAGTGGATCAACTGTTTTCACAATCCCGCTTTCATGAGCCACAATTTGCTGTGTTCTGAGTGCGATTTTGACAGCAGCTTCTGTAGGCAAGGCAAGTGCTTCGTCTTTTGAGTTGGTGTGCAGAGATTGAGCACCGCCAAGAGCTGCTGCCATGGATTGTATAGCAACTCGTACTATGTTATTATCTGGCTGCTGAGCCGTGAGGGATTCACCACTTGTTTGCACATGAAATCTTAGTTGCAAAGATCTAGGATCATGGGCATGAAACCTTTCCTTGAGGATCTTGGCATAAATTCTTCTTGCCACCCTAAATTTAGCGATCTCTTCTAGAAACTCATTTGTGCAACAGAAAAAGAATGACAATCTTGGTGCAAAATCATCTATCTTCAGCCCCCTATCAACACATGTCTTGATGTATTCTATCGCATTTGCAATAGTAAAAGCAACTTCTTGTACTGCGTTACACCCTGCCTCTCGCATGTGATAGCCAGAAATAGAAATAGGATACCATTGTTGAACTTTTTTTGAACAGAATTCTATCATGTCACCAATCAATCTCATCGATGGTCTTGGTGGATAGATGTATGTGTTTCTTGCAATGTACTCTTTTAGAATATCATTTTGTGTAGTGCCTCTGATAGCGCTGCTTGCAACACCTTGTGATTCACCTACCGCAATGTATAACGAAAGTAAGGTAGATGCAGTTGAGTTTATTGTCATTGAAGTACTTACCTTATCAAGAGGAATTCCGTCAAAACATGTCAGCATATCCTTAAGCGATGTAATGGATACGCCAACCTTGCCAACCTCGCCTTCTGCATGAGAATCGTCCGCATCATATCCTATCTGAGTTGGCAAATCAAACGCCATACTAAGTCCTGTCTGACCGTGCTCAAGCAAGAACTTGAATCTCTCATTTGTTTGAGCTGCATTTCCAAACCCAGTGTATTGTCTCATCGTCCACAACCTGTCTTGGTACATGCCTGGATGTATTCCCCTAGTGTATGGAAACTTGCCAGGTTTTTCGTCTCTACTTCTTGGTTTTACCTTAGCGTCATAAACACGTTTTACTGGAATGTCAGAATCAGTTTTTATGGTTTTCATATAGTCACTTTATCAATTTTGAAATCTTTTCTGCTGCCTCGTATGGGTCTAATGTTTTGGATTG
>JACQFM010000106.1 GCA_016200035.1 Nitrososphaerota archaeon | reverse complement strand
TCCTCCCATCCCAAACATAACCACTGGTCCAAATCCCGGCTCTAATTTAGAGCCAATTATTGTTTCCTTTCCTCCTTTTACCATCTCTTGAACTAATACTCCTTTTATGATTGCCTTTTTGTCGTATCTTTTTGCATTTCTAATTATTTCTTTGAACGCAGCACGAATCTCTTTTGGGTTTTTTAATCCAACTTTTACTCCGCCGGCATCTGACTTGTGAATGATTTGAGGTGAAGCTATCTTCATTACTACAGGATAACCAATTTTTTTTGCAGCCTCTGCTGCTTCATTTTCTTTTGTGGCCAGAATGCTCATTGGAACGGGAAAACCATAAGCTCTTAAAACCTCTTGACCTTCTTCTTCCAAAAGATTTTGTCTTCCTTCTGCTTTTACTTGGACAAAAACCTTCTCAACTCTCTTTTTATTTATTGCAAATTTTTTTACAGTACCTTCTGGAGTTTGCGACCATTCCACAAACGTTAGCATAGCTTTAAGCGAATGTATCGCGGTCTCAGCATAATTGTAGTATGGTATTCCTCCCTCGGCTAGAATTTCTTTATTCTTTATTCCCTCATCTAGGCCCATAAGACTTGCAAGTATTGTCTTGCTGTTGTATTTTTTTGAAACACTAACTATTACCTCGGCTAGCTTGTTATAATCCAAAGTTGCAGATGGAGTACACATAGCTATAACAGAGCCAACGTTTGGGTGTGCAAGAACTTCGTTTAACACATTATCAAATCTGTTAAAATCTGCGTCGCCAACTATATCAACGGGATTTCTAGATGAGCCCCACGGTGGAATGACTGCATTAATCTTTGGCCTTATTTCTTCGATTTTTGCCATTCTGATTCCAAGTTTGGAACATGCGTCTGTGGATATGATAGCAGGCCCTCCAGCGTTAGAAACAATAACAAGATCTCCCTGGGTAGGAAGAGGCTGCTTTGAAAATGCAGTCGCATAATCAAATAACTCTTCCATTGTATCTACTCTTATTGCTCCAGATTGTTTTAGGACAGCATCATAAATCTCATCTGAACCCATTAATGCACCCGTGTGTGACATTGCGGCTTTTGCTCCTTCCGGACTGCGGCCTGCCTTTAGAACTATAATAGGTTTTTTAACAGGATTATGATGTGTTATCTGTTTACATATCTTTAAAAATTCAGGACCATTGCCCAAGTCCTCAAGATACATAACTATAACTTTGGTCTGCTCATGTTCTGCAAGCATCTTTAGAACATCTACCTCGTTCGTGTCCACCTTGTTTCCCATGCTAATTACAGCTGAAAATCCAATACCTTGAGCGCTAGCATCCTCTACCAGAGCAGCGCATATGGCTCAACTTTGTGATACCAGAGCTATGCCACCTGATTTTGGAGTGACTTTAAGAAAAGTAGAATTCATCATAGTTTGTGGAGCAAGGTTCATCACTCCAAGACAGTTTGGACCTATTATTCTAAGACCGTATTGTTTTGCTATATCTCCTAACTTTCTCTCAAGTGCTGCGCCTTCTGCGTTTACTTCTTTAAATCCCGCAGTGATTACGATAGCGCCCCTTATTCTTTTTTTTCCGCATTCTTCAAGTACGGAAGGCACTATGTCGTTCTTTGTAACAATTACTGCTAAATCAATTTCTTCTGGCACATCCAAAACTGTCTTGTAAGCCTTTTTGTCAAATACAGTTTCTCTTGTTGGACTGATCGGAAAAATCTGTCCGGTGTATCCTTTCATTATGTTTGATGTGATTGCTCTACCTATACTGCCTTCTTTATCAGATGCGCCTACTATTGCAATTGATTTTGGCGATAAAAAAACTGATTCACTCATTTTTAATTAATTGGGATGAAATTACTTTGTATAATAAGTTTATGCGTTTTGCACCATTGATTTTAATTTATTTTGAGATATCCAAGTTAGCTTCCAAGCATCTTACCCGCTAGATTTTTTTCTCTTGGAATCCATTTTATTTTTAAATTTGAATATTTACTTATTAGATTCCAAGCTTCCATAGCCAAAACTCTAAGCTCGGGATTATTGATAGCGTACTCATGATTTAGCTGAGAAACGGTATTTTTTGAGTCGCTGTATATTATTATTTCATCTTTAGAATCTGAAAATCTTTTCAATACGGCTATAATTGCCAAGTATTCTGCTTGATTATTAGTAATGTTTGGTTCTTCTTTGTAAAAGGATTCCCCCGTCTCATTTACAAAAAACCCATATCCAGAACTTGACCCTCCTGAACCATCCACATAAACACTAAGCGTCATTTTTGTACAACCCTGTAACCTTGACACTAAGATTTACAACTGCCATGTATACTATGGTGGATAACGATTGTGAAACCAATGATGCAAGATATGGTTGGTAGGTTTCTGTCAATAGATAGTATTGTAAAAGCCACCTGATTGCAGTATATACGACCTCGCCAACACCTAAAGAAGATATTATTTTTATGAGATCTTTTCTGAGTGCGATTCGATCTACTGTGCCTGTTGTAAGAACATATTTTTTTCTATTGTCAAAATAGAATAAACCGCCAAAGGTTGAAAAGTATACCACATAGTCTACCATAAGTGTGAATGTGGCATTAAGATAATTTTCCTGCCCTGACAAGAGTTGTGCCACTATTGCCGAAATAATTATTGATGCAGCAAATCCAAGAAGAATGTTCTTGTTTAGTTTTAGATATTCTTTGTATTGTTGTTTCACATAAATACTGTATCTGACTTACAAATAAACCAAGTCTATTGCAATGTTATTTTTAGAAATATTAATACTCCCGCAAGCTCAGCAATATGAACTGCAAGAAGATACGGCAAGATTGCCACTGAATATAGTTCCATCATGGAAAAATAGGCATAGACGCCGATAACGTTATGCAAAAATAGCAAGCCAGCAAAAAATATCATTCCAAGAGGTAACTGTGCTTTTGTCCTAAAATACATCTTGGCAAAAACTCCTGCCAATATACCTAGCACAATCATGTTTGCGCCCGACACTATGGTGCTTGCAGTCATTATTGGTTCCATGTAAGAAAAATGC
>JACQFM010000105.1 GCA_016200035.1 Nitrososphaerota archaeon | reverse complement strand
TCATAATTTAGATAGCTCGAGTTAAAATAAGCTTACTGTGTAGGCCTAGGAATAATTTAAAAATTAATAACGGATCAGTTTAATAGAAACCATGAGGATAAACACACGGGGTTGGTATAGTGGGCTTCGTTATACCATTGGTATTAATACTTGTCAGCGTCGTCTTCTTGCCAGTATGGGCTGTTGAATCAGATTCGAAGATTCCTTCTTGGATAATAAATAACGTTGAACTTTATTCTCAGGGAAAGATTACTGACAAAGAATTTGTTGATTCCATTCAATATCTTGTTGACAAAAAAATTCTAGTAATTTCTGGATTAGATAAAGAAATCCAAAACGAATTAAATTATTTGAAATCAAAAAACACAGTCAATCAAGACGAACTAAATACATTAAGAGCAGAGAATGAACAATACCGAAATGAAATACTTGATCTAAAGTCTCAAAAGCCTCAAAATGGTGTTTCCAATTCTGATGCATTAAATTATTTCAAAAACGAAAATGAAAAACTACAAGATGATATAAATGCACTAAAAGCAGAAAATAAGGAATATCAGAGAGCATTGGATTCGGCAGTGATAGATACTCAATCAAAGAATGAATTAAAAGCCGTAAAAACAGAAATCGGCAAATACCAAGACCAGATAAATTCACTAAAAACTGCAAATGATCAATACAAAAATGACATACTGTCTATAACTGCAAAAAATAGGCAATTCCAAGATCAGCTAGATTCCATAAACGCTCAGAATACTGAATATCGTAAGGAATTAGACTCACTAAATTCTACACACACGATAAACTTGGATGTTTTAAACTCATTAAAAACTGAAATTGCCAAATACCAAGACCAGATAAATTCACTAAAAACCGAAAACGATCAAAATAAAGAAACCCTTCAAACCGTAAAGGCAAACAACAGCAGGTACCAAGATCAGCTGGTGTCTCTAAAAACTGAGAATGAGCAATATAAACAAAAGTTAGGTCAACAACAATTGGTACAAGCTACTGGCAAAGATGTAGACTCCTTAAAAAACGCAATTGGCAAGTATCAAGACCAATTAGTTTCGCTGAAGACTCAGAACGATCAATACAAAGAAACCCTTCAAACCTTAATGTCACAGAGCGATAAATATCAAGACCAGTTAGCCTCTCTTAAAAATGAAAATGAGGACTACAAACACAAGTTAGATTCGCAGCAATCAAAGCAGGTAAATGGTCTGGACGCAAATTATCTGAAGAATCAAAATAATGAATACACAAAAAATATTGAAGAACTTAAAACAAAAAGTGTTGAATACGAGATTCAGCTAAATTATCTTAAAGCAAAAAGTGCAGTAAATCAGGATGAACTAAGTACACTAAGATCAGAAAATGAGGAGTATCGACTAAAGTTAGGTTCTCTTACAGATGAAAATTCCAAACCAAGCTCTCATCTGACAGAACTCAGCTATGATAAATTGCATGAAATCAGGCAAAACTTGAAAGGTATAAGTGAACGTGCAAAAGATCTTGACTGTTCAAACAACAAAGATACATCTGAAATAAGCCAAACGCCAGCTTCTTATGACATAATTAAAAACGGAATGAAAAATTATTACGTTTATGTGGAACCGCTACCTGATTGGGCAAAGAACGCAGAAAATTCTGTAGATGACGCAATCAATTATTGGGAAAGTACTACTGGTGTCACGTTTCACAAAGTCGATACGCCAGAGCGCGCAACGGTTACTGTAAAATGGGTAAAGGAATTTTCTGAAAAAAGTGATGGCTACACCATAAATCAAAGATTCGTAGAAATCGGTATCGGAAAAAGTCACTGTGATGGTAAGTGGCAATCTTATGATTCTAACTCAATAACCTTACTTATGGAGCACGAGTTTGGGCATGTTCTGGGTCTGGAACACAGCTCCGATCCATCTAATATTATGTATCCAATAATCCCACACGCAAAATACTCTGTAGTAGACAAAGAATACTCACTTGGACCAAACAATGCAATATTTATTAACGGATGTACCTTGAATGATGCCACAACCTACGATTATCAAGTAAGCATAGGTGATTCACACCATGGTTTTGATGTCTTTTTTGTTCCTTCAAAGGGTGAGTATGACAAGTATGTCAAAGGACAGAAATTTCAATACTATTCAGCAGGTGATTGTTTTGCAATAAATCACCTATTAGCAGTAGGCACTTGCTACGGCGTTACCAATACTGCAGGATTGCTGATAATAACACCAGAAGAATTAGACCAAACACCCACGAAGATAAAGGTAAAGATACAGGAAAAATAACTAGATTATTTTCTCAAGGTGTTTACGTATAAATTTAGCAATTTCAGATTTTTTCTTCCATCCAGATTGAATTTCTTTATTTGAATCTACTAGAATGACATTGTTATAATCAGGATTTTCTCTATATTTTTTCAATCCAATATCATTCGCGATTATTAGGTCAGCTTTAGTCTCTTTCAGTTTTTTTCTAGCCACTTCAATCAATTTTTCTTTTGATAAATTAGTTTCAGCTTTGAATCCAACCAGGATTATATCTTTCTGAATTTTTTTAATTTCATATATAATTTTTGTTGCACGTTTTAATTTTAGCGTAATTTTATTATTTCCTGGACCATATACCAAGGTAACCTTCGCTCCCGCAGAAATAAGCTCCTTTGCAAGCAAAATTCCCGTCTTGCCTGTACTTTGATTTGTAATTATGCGTACAGGATCTATGTGTTCGATCGTAGGACCAGTAGTTATTAGCACTCTTTTTCCAAGGAGCTTCATTGAATAACCAAATTTCTTCAAGACAAAATCGAGGACTTCTTCAGGTTCAGCGGCCTTTGCCTTTCCCTCAATCATTTTTGGAGATACAAAATCAACCTTATCTTTTAGAAAGTTGATGTTTCTTGTCACAGCCACGTTCTCATACATAGATTGGTGCATGGCAAGTGCAATGACAATTGGTATTTTGGACCCAAGTCCTACACTTAAAACCGTTGAGATTGGCGTGTCATCTATTCCATTTGCTAGCTTACCTAGTGTGTTTGCTGTACAAGGAAAAACCACAATCAAATCAGATTGTTTGTAATCTGCAACTCTAATGTGTTCAAGATCTCCGGTTAGTTTTGTTATTACTTCATTTCCTGTAGCCCACTTGAAATAACTTGGTTTTATTAGATTTGTTGCAGCTTTGCTTGCGACGCAAATGACATTAGCCCCATGTCTCATAAACAACCTAGCTAATTCTATTGCTTTGTATGCTGCAACACTTCCGCTCACACATAAAATGATTTTTTTCCCAGCAAGCTCCGTACCATCAGAGCCAACTATATCAAGTGATGGATGTTTAAGCAATCTCTTTTTTCAACCTTTCAAGCTCAGATCTTTCCATAGAAAATGAATGTTCTTTCGTTGGAAATCTACCTGAAGTTACATCATTTTTGTAAGCTTCAACTGCCTTAATAATTTCCTGCGAAAGTTCAAGATATCTTTTGGCAAACTTTGGTTTTATCTTATCATATAATCCAAGAATATCATGAATTACAAGTACCTGGCCATCACAATGAGGTCCGGAACCAATTCCTATTGTTGGGATGCTTATGGAATCTGTGATTATCTTTGAAACTTCCTGTGTAACCATTTCCAGGGCAATGCTGAAGGCACCAGCCTCTTCTAGAGCTTTTGCATTATCGATTAACTTCAAAGCAGCTTCCTTTGTCTTTGCCTGTACCTTGTATCCTTCCTGCAGGGTAGTTGTTTGTGGCTGAAATCCTATGTGCCCCATCACAGGAATTCCAATTTCAACGATAGAACGAATGGTATCTTTTATTTCATGTCCACCCTCGAGTTTCACAGCATCTGCTCCTGCCTTGATAAGCCTGCCAGCATTTTTTATTGCCTGATCTTTGCTTGCCTGATATGACATAAAGGGCATGTCTGCTACCACCATTGCATTTTGTTTTCCTCTACTAACTGCTTCTGTAAAAAAACACATCTGTTCCATTGTAACCGGAATCGTATT
>JACQFM010000077.1 GCA_016200035.1 Nitrososphaerota archaeon | reverse complement strand
AGCTAAGCTGCCACAAATCATTACACACAAAAAAAGACTTGAAAATGCCGATGATGAACTAAGAGAGTTTTTGGATCTAATAAAACCAATAGCCGGAGCTGACAAGCTAGGCGCTATACTGATACAGCTGCCACCAAGTTTTACATCACAGTCACAAAACACATTAGAAAATTTCTTCAAACTTTTACCCTCTGAATATTTCTTTGCCGTTGAATTTAGACACAAGTCGTGGCAGGAATCTAACGTCAAGAAGATTTTGGAAAGTTATCGTATATCAAATGTAATAACAGACTCGCCACTTGAGCTTTCATTTGATATTGCCACAGATTGGGCTTTTATTAGATATCATGGTAGAGGACAAAAGATCTGGTACGACTACAGGTATTCGCAAGAAGAGATTGACAAATTTGCAAAAAAATTACAGGAAGTTCAAGATAAGACCAGTATTGTTTATGCATATTTTAATAACCATTATGGCGGTGCTGCCGTAGAAAATGCACTTCAGCTTGTGCAAAAAACTAGTTCTCTTACATCCAAACAGCTAGAGATACTAAACCATTTCAAGCTAGAAATGAAAGATCTGGATTCATTTTCTGGTTAACTATATTGCTGGTGATCCCGATCTGTGGGATTCAATTTCTGCCTAAGCATGGAAGGTAAGTACATATACCAAACCAAGTGCGATATTAATTCATGTCTCAGAATCTCAAATACCTAGGATTGTTTGCGATCCTTCTAGTACTAACAGTGGTAGTAACTTCAATTGTTGAGGTATCTGCGCTGAAACCTGGACCTGGTGCAAACAAACATGACACTTACAGGTATAACAAGTACCTAGTATGTGGAGATCATCTTTGTTCCATGGAAGAAAAAATGAAGATGATGAAGGGAACAAAGTAACCAACTTTTGATTTTCTTTTTTTAATTTTAGTATGATAAGATTACAATACATTTCATCAACTCTGCAATTGGCATGCGACTCAGATTTAGCTTGGATTTCCTTCCACTTATCTTATTCTTGTGTTTAGTTATTCTTACTAGACTTTCCAGTCAGGTAGACCAAAGTTTCTTAGTATACAGACTCTGAAAAAACCATAAGCAAACATTACTAGCATTACAGGAGAGTAAACAAAATAGTAAATAGCAAATTCGCTCACATTAAACTTTTGTCCAATTGATCTGCATGCAATATATGACAATGCTAGAGATACTGTAAAGCCAAGAGCATACATAACGATGCTTTTGAGTAGTGTTACACTTGTAAAAACTACAAAAACTACGGGAGTAATCTGAGGAATTTTTAGTGGTAAGAGGGCCAAGAATATTATGGCAAATTTTTCAAGCAGAGATTCCGAAAGGAAGAGGCTTATCACACCTAAGACGGCAGTAGGGAAGAGTATGAAAATTGACGGAACTGTTACCGACGATGTGTTTTTTATCGTGCCCACAAAGATGGACCCATAACTTCTAACAAACCACTCGGCTGTGCCTACCGCCCATCTTCTTCTCTGGACAAACCATGAAGAGAGGCTTGGCGGAGATTTTGTGGATATTTTTATGGTATCGATTTGACTGTAGGATTTTTTTCTCTCAAAGGCTCTCCAGCCAAGATCCAAGTCTTCTGCTATGAAATTTCTAAAACCGCCTATCTCAAAGAAGACCTGCCTTCTCATGGCAAAGGCAGCTCCTCCAACTATTGGTTTTCTCTTTGCAAACCTAGAGTACAAAATGTTTGTCAGGTTGGCATTTGCAAACTCAAAACTTACCATCTTTGAAACCAGCGAGTCCTTTATCACATTTATCTTGAACTCGACAACATCTTTTCCTCTCATACCATCTACTAGCTTGCTGAGCGTATCACCAGAATGCACATCTATAACATTGTCAGAATCAAAAAAGAAGAGGATGTCTCCGTCTGAAGCCTTTACTGCAGCATTTAGTGCGTTTGATTTTCCTATTCTCTTTTTGTTTAGGATGAATCTAACTTGATCCTTGAATCTTTCTGTAGTATCAAGTGACCTTTGTGTTGGTTCGTCAATTACTGCAATTATTTGCTTATTTTGGTATGAGTCATGGGCAAAGCTGGAAAGTGTAGCTTCCAAAGACTCTGATTCCCTCAGGACTGGTATTATGATACTAACCTTTTCCATAAGACTGTTCAATATTTTTTGGGAAGATAATTTAAGTCCCACGATTTCTAGCAATGAATCGACAAGTCAACGTTCAAGCAGCTTTGGGTATTTTTTACTAGATAATTATAAAGCTTATTCGTAATTGTCAAGCATCTTCAGACAGTAATCACAAACGGGATAACCATTATCCTCGTAAGCTGTCTTGCACCTTTTACAGATCTTGGTTGGCTTATTCATTTTAGCATCCATTCTATCTCTTTGTTAGTGATTAATTTGATTTTGGACTTGACAATAACTGTAAAAATAAGCGTCGAAAAACCATAAGATAGCAAAGCTAAAGCAAGGCTAGGTTCGATAATAACCCGATAGAAATGAGAGAGGGAATGAAAATGGTAATCATACTACTGGTTTTATCTACACTAACTAATTCTGCTGGATTATTTGCCAGCTCTCACGCACAGTCTCTGGATTAGTCAAAAATTAAGGTAGAAACTGTGGCTACAAGGTTACAAATTCCATGGGAGATAGCATTTGCCCCCGATGGACGGATTTTCTTTACAGAAAGAGTGGGTACTCTCAGAGTAATAGACAATGGAGTGCTAGCCGATGAACCAGTTGGCAAGGTAGATGTTGCAAGAGTCGGAGAGGGAGGTCTACTTGGACTATCTTTGGATCCAGACTTTGAAAAGAATCATTATCTTTATCTTTACTATACCTACTCTGATTTTTTGAATCTTTACAACAGGGTATCAAGATTTACTGAATTAAATAATAAAATTTCAGAGGAGAAAATACTGCTTGACAAGATTCCAGCTCAGTCAATCCATGATGGAGGAAGGATAAAGTTTGGCCCTGACGGTAAACTGTATGCCACCACCGGTGATTCTGCAAATCCAAGCTCGTCACAGGATCTGAAATCTCTGTCAGGCAAGATACTGCGAATTAACTCAGACGGAACAATTCCAAATGATAATCCGTTTGCAGACTCGCCAGTCTATTCATATGGTCACAGAAATCCTCAAGGCCTAGCTTGGGATCCGGTGACAGGAGTACTTTTTGAAACAGAGCATGGCCCGTCTGGAGAGAATGGTATGCGTGCACATGATGAAATCAATATAATTGAGCCAGGAAAAAATTATGGTTAGCCAAATATCGTTGGTAACGGAAATGATCCAAAATATGTTGATCCAATATTACAAACAGGTGATATTACATGGGCTCCTTCTGGTGCAAGCTTTTATGATTCAGACAAAATCCCAGAATTGAAAGGAAAGTTCTTCATTGCTACTTTAAGAGGGGCACACATTGAGATGTTGCAGATAGATGATAAAGGCAAAGTTGTCTCAGATCAATCAATATTTCAGGACAAATATGGCAGGCTAAGAGACGTAGTTCAGGGACCCGATGGCTATCTTTACGTTCTTACTAGCAACATGGATGGCAGGGGCAGTCCTCTACCAGACGATGACAGGATTCTAAGGATAGTTCCTGAATTTGGACCCATAGTAAGTTTAATTCTTGTAGTTTCAATTGCTTCAGTACTTGCACTGTCTACAAAAAATGTGTTAAAGATAAAGTGATTTTTCGTGGATTATAATTCCTTCAAATCTTGGCTAGACTCGTATGGAAAGGCATGGCGAACTAGAGATCCAAAACTCATCAAAATACTTTATACAAAAAATGCACAATACCATGAAAAGCCCTTTGAAGCGCCAATTAGCGGTGTGAAATCGATAACCGAGTACTGGTCAATCATACCAAAAACTCAAGAAGATGTAAAATTTGATTACAATATTCTAGCTGTAAACAAGAACCAAGGAATTGCACACTGGCATGCATCCTTTGTGCGCAAATTAACACAAACTCAAGTAAAATTAGATGGAATATTTGTTGTAAAGCTTAATTCTAAAAACAAGTGTACTGTTTTTAAAGAGTGGTGGCAGAGCCAGAAAATAAAACGAGCATGAAAACTATTGTCAAGCTCTGATGATTTTCGTCTTGCATGCAGAGCAAAAATCGCTTCCTTTTTTGTCAGTGTCACCCAAGGAATTACTAAAGTACATCACACATGAGCTGGATGAGCAGTGCTGTAGCCCAAACAAGTGTCCTATTTCATGTACAGCCTCGGTTACAACTCTTTGCAAAAAAATTCTCTCATCAAAAGGGTCATCCATCTCTTCTCGTAGTCTTGCAAGGTAGATAGCTGCAATTCTTCCTCTAAACTGTGCTTCACCAAAAACAAAATTTAGTCTACCAGAATATGCGTTTACGTCACAGATTCCAAGTATCTTCTGATATCGTGCATCATTGCAACTTTCATGAATGAAGCTGATTATTTCAGGTGATACATACTGTTTTCTTGATGAATCAAATGCATTGAATGGCAGTTCTAGTGATGATGCTAAAGCAAAACTTGAGGAAATGAATCGTTTTGGCAAGGCAGTCTCTAGCATTTTCAATATGTTATTGGTTACTGGACCTAGTGCTTGCAGAAGAATCTGACTTTTCAAATTGAGACTTCCGGCATTTTATTAACCAGGTTTGAATTAAAAACTAGATCATACATTATTTTTCATGCGCCAGTTCGGGAAAGAAGTAATAGGTGCCTCATCTATTTGCAACATATTGACTTTGCAAAAATCTAAAGTTGTTACTATTGGATATACTGCTGCCTTCTTATCGGCGCTTCTAGTAGGTTCTATTTCTACAGTATCAAAGCCAGTCCTTTCTAACGTCAGCCCACTCCTGTATGCGTCTGTTGTCTACCTACTAGCTGCAGGGGTTTCAACTCCATTAGCACACAAAGCCAGCATTTTTTCAATACGAAAAAAAGATTGGCTCTTAATTCTTGCAATTTCTATTCTGGGGTCAATTTTGGCACCGGCCTTGTTTTTTGTAGGTCTTCAGCAGACAACCGCATCGGACACTGCTATCTTATCAAACGGTGAGACAGTATTCACAGTTTTACTTGCTCTTGCATTATTCAAAGAAAGACTCAGAGCTTCAGGATATATTGCAGTAGCTTTAGTATTATGTGGCGTAGTAATTGTAACTACTAATCTTCAATTCTTAAGTTTTCTCACTGACATAAAAAAAGAAGGAAACTTGCTTGTGCTAATCTCGATGGCATTGTGGGCCATGGACAACAATCTTAGCAAAATAATTACACAGAGAGTAGATGTTTCCAGAGTGGTACAGCTAAAAACACTTATCGGTGGAACTGTTCTTCTTTTGGTTGTAATTTCACTGAGGATCCCAATTAACATCCCCTTATCAGAAATGCCCAACATTCTTCTTGTCGGAATTGTTGGTTTCGGATTATCACTTTATTTCTTCTTACATGGTTTGAAAAGAGTTGGCACTGTTAGAACAATGCTGATCTACTCTACTTCTTCCATCATCGGTCTGATCTTTGCATCTTTGTTTTTGCATGAGGAAATAGGCGCATATCAAATATTGGCCATTGCAGCAATGTTATGTGGCATTTACCTTATTGCAAGAGATAAACAGAATATCGAGAAGACCACCAAGCTTGATGTTTAGCTTCTTTTAAAAATTATAACTGGAAATCCTCAGACCCGTCTAGAAATTAGTAAAGGAAAAATATGATGCGAGATTAACGCTGGTATGAACTATATTCTATTTTCAATGATGGCAATAGTCACTTTGTCAGCTATACTTGTTCCAAGCTCTGCACAAACTTTGGAGCCAATTCACTTTGAAGTCAAAAACCCTAATGGGCCAGAAACCTACGATGTTATCTATACGATGAATGGCGGCACGATTAAAGACATTACAGTAGATGCTCAAAATCTTCTCTTGCTAATTAATCTCGAAACTACTGAGGATGGGACGCTTACGATAACCTTGCCACGTAACCTAGTTGATGCAAAGATGGGTGATCAGGATGACCAATTCTTTGTCCTTGCTGACGGAGAATTAATTGACTTTGAGGAATCAAAAACTGATACAGACAGGACCCTAAAGATTCCCCTTACGTATGGAATTGAAACTATTGATATCAGCGGAACTCAGATAGTACCTGAATTTGGTTCGCTGTCAACTATTATTCTCACAGTAGGAATCATCGGCGTCATTGCAACTAGCTTGATGACTAGGACCAAGTTCTAAGTTTTCTTTTCTTTTGGCACAAAGTGTTTGCTATCTTTTATACTCTTAAAGAGACACTCATCAGAACAATGGGTCGCCTTGCTGTCAGCAAGCTCCTTTCCACAAACTTGGCACCTACTACTCATCTTGCGAAATCGAGTTTTTGGTAATATTTATGTAAATAGGATGATTTTCATGTTTGATAAACAACGACAAATCAGGAATTTGAAATTTTGTAAGATATGGGTAGAACAAGCATCAGTCTCAGGTCTAGAAGATCAACTAGCCTT
>JACQFM010000076.1 GCA_016200035.1 Nitrososphaerota archaeon | reverse complement strand
TACATGTTCTACAAATTTCTTGGTAAATTCTTGGATAACATCCTGTTCAACAATGAATCTCTTTGCCGCTATACAACTTTGTCCGTTGTTAAGAAATCTTGAAGTTGCTCCTATCTTTGCTGCCCTGTCAATATCGGCGTCTTTTAAAACTATGAATGGATCGCTTCCTCCAAGTTCTAAAATAAATTTACGCAGATTCTTACTTGCAGTCTCGGCCACGCTTTTACCGGCTTCTGTGCTCCCTGTAATTGAAACTGCATCTACGTTTGATCTCGCAAGGGCTTCACCAATAACGTAGTTTCCCACGATATGTCTGAGTACTCCTTTTGGAAATCCTGCATCTTCTAGCGCAGCCTGAATTGTATTTCCTGCTAGAGGGCAAACACTAGAATGTTTTAGCACCACGGTATTTCCTGCTATCAAAGCTGGAACACAAAACCTCAACACTTGCCAAAATGGAAAATTCCACGGCATTATGCATCCTATGACTCCAAGAGGATCAAACTGAACATAACTATCTTTTGCATCTGTTTCTATACATTCGCGTTCAAGAAACTTTTTACCGTTATCTGCATAGTAATTGCACACCCAGCTACACTTCTCGATTTCCTTAATCGATTCAGAGATTGGTTTTCCCATTTCGTTTGTAATAATAGTAGCATATTCTTTCTTTCTTAGAAGAAGCATGCTTGATAGATTTCTCAAGAGGTTGGCACGGTTGGAAATATCGAATTTTTTCCATATCCTTTCGAAAACTAATCTCGAGTTTTTTACTTCTTCATTAACTTGTTGTTCGGAGATGGCGTCATACTCGGCAAGAATCTTTTCCGTTGCTGGATTGATGGTTTGAATCTTCACGCCTAATCTCTTTAGATACAAAATATAAGTCTTGACATTTAAAACCATTGATTACCAGCCATTACCAATAGATATATATACTCTTACCATGTACTGGAGGTTATGAGTAAATCAAACAATCCGGAAAATAGAAGCTCAAACTATCAAACTAGGGATATTTACCAAGTTTGCAAGGATAGCTTCCAAAAGATCCATGGTCACATCGAAAAAGCAACTCCACAGTATCTGCAGTCCTTTACTAACCTTCAGGATGAATACTTGGGAATTTGGATGAATTTTGTCAACTCTAGCTTGGCCATACAGCAGCATTATGCAAGCAAGGCCGGTATAAACACCAATGCCACAGAGGCATTAACAAAAGTTGTACATGATTCAACCGAAGAGATCGTCAAGTCATACGATTCTCAAAACAAGATAGCATTTACTATAATAGATGCTACAAGACAAACATTGAAAACAATAAACGAGAACGCAACTGCATTTGCAGAACTGAACGAAAAGATCGTTGACTCATGGATTTCCACGTGGGTTAAAAACTAAAGTTTTTACCACATCCTTTTTTATTTATTCAAATCTAGTTTCAAATTAATTTCATTTTATTTCATAAATTATTTGCTTGTGAAAGACTCGATCTTCTATACATCGATGGGATTAGGGTAACTATCATGGTTGTAAATCCGACCCACGTTTACAGAAAAAATAACTTCTGCGATGACTAAATCAACGAATTACAATTTTTGAAGCTGCGGTGGTATAGCATCCTTGATTAGTACTTCAACAGAGGCTTTTTTTACTTTAAAAGCTTTAGCGCTTCTTCTCGTTTCATTCCTACTAACGTTTTTGTGTCGATGTATTCCAGCCCCCCACCATGTAGGAACAATTGGAAGATTTCTTTTTCACTGGGTGCATCAATTATCCATACGGAATCATATTCACCAAGTGTCCAAAAAATTTCTCTAACTTTTACTCCTGCCGGCAAATTCTGTAACAATTGGTTGCCAAACTCTGCTACTGATTCAGCTTTCTTTTTGAACTTAACAAGACTTATGAATACCATTCATTTTATAATCTTCTTTTAATCTCTTAAGGCTTTCGGGAAGAAATCATTCCAAACTCTTCTTTTTATTTTTAGCCTAAAATTTTACTCCGATGGGACTAGGGTACCATCATGGTCGTAAATCCGACCCACTTTTGTAAGAAAACCAAATTTAATCTATGTTAATTCAAAATTCCAACATCAAAAAGAAGCAATCAGTACTACGAAAGAGAACTTGTGAATTAGTTTAACACCCTTATCTATCCCTGTCCCAATGGCAATCGCAATTACATCCCTTCTGGCATTTCATTCTTTTACAATCAGAGCACATGTTTCTTCGTAAAAAGTGATCAGAACTCATGAAATTGTTAGTGGCTACAATTAAATAGATTTTTTGATAAGGCTAGATTTTTAGTGACTCTTTTAGTCCCTTGTACCTGTTTCGTATCGTAACTTCAGTTACTCCAGCTGCTAGTGCAATAACTTTTTGTGTAATGTTTTCTCCGTTAGTCACACATGAAAGATACAATGCAGCTGCTGCAAGCCCCATAGGATCTTTACCAGCTGTAATTTCCATCTTGTTTGCATCATTTAAGATTGCAAGAGCTCCTCGTTTTACCTTTTCACTTAGTCCAGCCTCGCTTGCTATCCTAGACATGCATTTTATTGGGTCTACCACTGGCATCTTTAGATCAAGTTCACGCAAAAGTAGCCTGTAGCATCGTGATACATCCTTTCTTTTGATGTTTATTTCACTTGAGACATCGTTTAATGTTCTTGGTGTACCAGTATCCCTGCATGCCGCGTATAGTGCGGCTGCAAGAAGGCCTGGAATCGATCTTCCCCTGACAAGACCCTTGTCAAGTGCCTTTCTGTAGATGTAGGCTGTCTTTTCTATTACTGCATCTGAAAGTGCAAGTTTGTCTTTTAGTCTTCCAAGATCACTAAAGGCCTGTCTAAAATTTCTGTCCGCAGATTCATGTACCTGACTTCTACTGTCCCATGTTCTAAGACGTTCTATCGTGCTTTTCATGGATGCAGACAGTGGTTTTCCAGTTGCATCCTTGTTTGCATGACCAATTATTGTAGCAAGTCCCATATCGTGCATTGCAAGCGAGGTTGGTGAACCCGTTCTACTCCTATCATCATATTCATCTTTTGAAAACGAACGCCATTCAGGACCTGATTCCTCAACGCGCTCAGAAATAACAAAACCGCATCCTCCACAGAACCTTTCACCAGTAGCATTATCAGTTAACATTGAATTTTTTCCACAGCGTGCACAGCGACTGCCTGTGTTAAGAATTTGTAAAACCATACAATATCACCTGTGAATTGGTTTGTCTGCTAATAAGAACTAGAGTATTTTCATGATTTTCTCTATATCCAATCGTTATCTGCATAAGAAAAAGGAAAGACCTTTCTCAGGTCAAAATAAGAATCAAATTCTTTACTATAACTGTAGTTGTCAAGCAGGCAAGTCCTAGTCTAATGAGACTAGGGTACTATCATGGTTTTACTTTAGACCCACTTTTGATGAGAATCGATGGTTTCTGAAAAGACAGAGGAGGCGGGCCCGATGGTCTCCGCACCGCTATCGGTTCTAAAAACGGTTCCAGCCTGTCCTACTCGCCTCCGAGCTTTAAACTTTTCTCCGATGTTTCGGCTCGAAGACGCGATACTTGTTTTTGTATCTTGTCGCCACGGGTTTGAGCGAGTAGACAGTCTCCCTGACTAGATTTCCGTAATCTATCAGATTGGAAATCTCCTTCTGTTTGGAGTTTATCGCCTTGCTCAGATACGGCTCTAACGGTCTTGGTGACGCCGTCTTGGGAGACTCGTCAGACAAATCGACGAGACCCTTGTCCTTGAGACCGTCCACCACCAGATAGATTTTTGATTGCGGGACAGAACTTTTCTTGGAGAGTTCCCACATCTTCTCCCTGTCTGTCAGTAGCAGGGTGAAGTAAGCCTTCGACTCGTATTCGGTCAGACCGCACGACCTCAAGACTTTGAGAATCTTCTCCGAATTTCCATTTAGCACGAACATTCCAAATCACCTCGTTTTTTAATTCCGGAGGCGAGCCATGTCCTTTTCAGCGACGGGAATCCAGAGATAGGAGCGGGTCAGAGACCGAAAAGGACAATGAGCGAAGCCGATCGAAAATTGTTTTTATGAAATGCTTGTGTTCATAAAGGCGTGATAACTCCTCATGTAGAAACCGGTGTGGCAGATTCAACTGTATACAAACATTTTGTTCACTGCGCTAATGACGGAGTTCTCAAAGGCATAGGTGTTGCAGGAGGTGAATTTGATCATTACTTCAAAGTAGAAATAGATAGTCAACCTATCTGTGATGATATTCTTTGCGCACAGATAAAACCAGTGTGGGGCAACAATGGAATAGGATTGGATATTCCATTTGAAAAACAATTGGATGTTTATATCAGGGATTCAATCAGAACTCCTCTTCCTACTTTTTGGACATCTTATGTAACATCACATTCAAGTTTCATCAAACAGATCTTCAAAATAGAAAAATATGAAGATGGTGATTATGTGGTAGCACATAGAACATATGGGGATGAAAAAGATTCTGGAACATGGTATGTCGTTGAAGTTCTAAAGGGCAGAGTCAAAAGAGCACAAATTAAATTGAAAAAAGATTGGGTACTAAAAAATGAAAAGATAACTGGCAAAGTTGTTCTTAGCAATTTTTGGAATAAATCGGAATACTCAGATGAAGTTATTATTGATTTAATTCCTGCTGGAGCAATCACACCGTACCAATCAATAGTAACTAGAAGTGTTGAAGGGGAGTGGGAATTTAATTTTCGTCCAATCGAGATTCCAGGTGCTTTTGATATTCGTCCAAGATTGTCAAATTTCTCGAATTACCCAACGAGAGTGATTGTGTTATAGATCCTTTTTATATGGCTTTAGGAACTATTTTTTTTTCTGTATCTGGAGCCACTTCAATGGCTTCCCAGAGTCTTACTGATCTTTCTGCAGAAATTACAAGACGGCTACGAGGTGGGATGGACAGAACAACAGCAAGACAAAGTGCTGAAAGATGGGTACAAGATAGAAGATTATTATTTTTAGTACCGTGGGTTCTCGGTATGATTTTTAGTGCCATAGGCTTTTTAGTTAAACCTTTAGCTGAACCTTAAAAGGACAATGAGCGAAGCCGATCATTATCTTAAAATCATTCCATATACAATTTAATATACGAATCCGATAAACGCAATTCCACTCAACGATGAAACATTACAACTTGTTACCGAGTCTAATCTAGATTTACCTTTTGTGATTCTCAACATAGATGATGCAAACGAACCTCGATGTCACAAAATACGTTGTATCTATGCTAGAGATAGAATAAGGATTGATAGAATGAGACCTGATAGTAAGAGACGTAATAGGACTGGTAGTCATTGGCTCATGATAGACACTGATGTTCCCTCTAATACCACACAAAATTGTAATTGCTGGAAATTAAAATAAACAAAACCCGTATTAACTGTAAAACACTGAAAGCCAAAATAGAATAAAGTTGGTAAGCAAAGAGGAAATTGAGAATCTAATATTGGAATTACGTGTTAATGAAAGACCTGAGATTTATTCTGGCACGTCAGAACCTAACGAGCCTATTGAAACAATATTGAGATTAATAGAGATAGGCCATGATACCGTTCTACGCTTGATTGAAGAATTAAAAAACTTGTTAGACAATTGGAATAGACAGATAAGTTTCTGTATATTTATAGAACTAAGATCGTAATAATTAAACCAATTTAAAATAAGTATGGTAAACTATCAAAATTTGGCTGCGATAAAGAATCAGAATTATATCTAAAATTATGATGTAAAGACAGTTGTCTGATATTCCTGATCAAATGTGTCATGGTAAACTTATACATGTTGAGAGAGGGGTACATCTTACAAAATTTTAAAGTCAAAAATCCTTTAATACGCTCAGAAATTAGAACAACCTAATGCATACCTCTCTTGTGAACCTTATCAGAAACGAGTTTGACAAAGGAAAGGAAATTACCTTGACTGAATTGTACAATATTCTTTCAAAAAATCCCGATGTAACAATAGAACGCTACAAACTTGGTCATCGAATCCGTAGTGCTATATATTCGCTACAAAAAAGCAATGAAATTGTTAGGGTTAGAGATGCAACTTATAAGAAAGCGATCTCCTCTAGGTAGCAAATATTAAGATCAAATCTTATATGGTACGAGATTCTACAAACCTCGGCCCCTTTGTTAGCACAAAAAGTAATCAGCATTCCCATAACAAAAATCGAGAATAACTGGAAAACAAAATCTGATCTTGCACACAGCATGCATAGTGCATGTTCTAGAATCTGTTCATTCCCTATCTCTATTCCTAATTATTTTATAAGGAATTATACAAAAGAAGGAGATGTTGTCTTCGATTCTTGGAGTGGGAAAGGAACAGTTCCTTTTGAGGCATTGAGAAACAATAGGATAGGAATAGGAAACGACAAATCACCTGAAGCATATATTCTGACTCATGCAAAGGTTAAGCCAATAACAATTGAAGCTCTTCAACAATGCCTCATAAAACTGAAGCGGAGGATGTCTAGAACAAATATCAATGAAGATCATACTGAATTAGATAGAAATGCATCAATATTTTATAGTAAAAAGACATTCGAACAGGTACTAAGATTAAAGAAAGTTTTGATTGGAGACAATTCAAGAGATGCAATTTTTACCAAGGCAATAATACTAGGACTTCTTCATGGTAATGGCACCAATCACTTTTCTCTACCTTGTTCACATTCATATTCGATGGCTCCAAATTATGTCAAGAAATATGTGAAAAAACATCACTTACGAAAGCCATCACGAAATGTCCTCGAATGTATTTTAAACAGAGGTAAGGCCTTGCTCGCAAACCCCATGCCGAATATTGAAGGATATGCTTTCAACGATGATTCAACCAACCTTTCACTTGAATCTAAATCGGTAAACATGATCCTGACTTCTCCACCCTATTTTGGCATTCAAACTTATGCTTGGGCAAATTGGCTAAGGTTATGGTTCTTGGGTTACAATTACAAGGAAATTAAAAAGACTCTTGCAGAGAGCGGCGCCGCCTCAGTATATGGAAATTTTATGAAGGACAGTATAAATGAATTATATCGAGTTTTGAAACCCGGAGGACGCTGCTTCATAGTTGTTGGAGATGTAAAAATTGGACCAAAGAAGCAACCTATTAAAACTGCCGAATTTCTGTTACCGTATTGTCAGGATGTAGGTTTCGAGGTGGAAAAAATAGTTCGTGATACCATTCCTTCAGGGAAAAGAGTTATGACCTATATCTCAGAAAATCAGGGAATAAAGAAAGAGAGAATAATCTATCTTAAGAAGCCCCGTCACCGCTAAGGTAAAATCCAATGATGAAATAACAAGAAAAGTTAGACGGTGGAAGATCAACAAAAAATCCTTGATTTCTGGCATAGTAAGGGAATAGAAGCTAAGAATTCTAAAAATTGGCAATAGCGAGGCAATCGACATCTACAAGAAACTTTTGGAAAGAGAATCAACTGACGTAAGTTCGCTATATAACATAGCTCGCGCAAGTTATGGATTAGGAAAATACGAATTAGTAATAGATTATTGTTCTGAAGCCAAGAAAACAGAGCCTAGCAATCCAAATATACTCCTTCTCATGAGCAATGGTTTGATTTCGCTTGGTAGATACGCAGAAGCATTGCTTTGTACTGATAATATACTAGAATTTGATCCTAATCAAGTTCAAGCTCTATTGCAAAAGGCAAAGGCATTAAAATTATCAAAACGATATGAAATGGCTCTCGAGTATTATGATAGGGTTTTGAAAATTGAAGTAGAAAATTTGGAATCATGGATGAGTAAGGGACTGATTCATATTGATCTTAACAATTTTGAAGATGCTGAATCGTGCTTTAAACAGATTCTGAAGTTAGAACCAAATAATGTGGAAGCATTGAGTTCAATTGGATTTATTGAAATTAATAGAGGAGATTACAAAAAGGCATTAGATTCTTTAGATAAGGCAGTAAAAATTGATCCTGATTTCGAATCTGCTTTGAGATTAAGAGGAATAGCCAAAGAACATATGCAAAATTATCGTGAAGCAATTGAAGATTTACAGAGTTCATTAAGAATAGAACCTAGACAAGTATTATCTTATTTACATTTGGGCTTTTGTTTACAAAAGCAAAGTAAACACCAAGAAGCACTTTCTGCCTATGTTCGTGCAAGTGAATTAGATCCCAGAAATATAGATGCCATATTTGGCAGAGGAATATCGTTGATGTCTCTTCAGAGTTATGGAGATGCAAAGGAATGTTTTAGACAACTTCTTGAGATTAAGCAACATCATGCTGATGCTTTAGAAAAGAAAGGGATTTGCCATAATTTTTTACTAGAATATGGTGATGCCATATCCTGCTTTGATAAAATTCTTGGTACTGACCCAGATAACGAATCATGTTTAGTTAACAAGGCAATATCACTACACGAATTAAGAGAATATTATAAGGCTCTGGATTTATGCACAAGAGCAATAGAGATAAACTCTCAAAATGCCGATGCTTGGTCTGTCCGTGGTCATTGTTATGGTAGATTACTAGAATTTAAACAGGCGATTAAGTGCTATACCACAGTCCTAGAAATAATGAATTCAGGAAGTGGAAAGGGACTTCAAATGGATTCCATGCAATCAACCCTTCCCATAGACCCAAAAACTCCTTTTTCAAATAAAATTCATTTCAGAAGAGTACTTGAAAATTGTAAAGAATATCTTCATTGGGTTGACAAATATTTTTCCAAACCTGGTTTTGAATTCATCATAGATGCAATTCCTCAATTACAGGTTAAAGAAATACGAATTTTAACGAAGGTTGACAAAGAAAAGACAGAACAGTTACGAAAGCCATTTCTAGAATTTGCTGAAGAATTGAAAAATAAAGGCATAGATTGCCAGATGAGAGTCATAACTGATCCAAAAATTCACCAAAGTTTTCATGATAGATGGATTTTATCTAAAAATAATTGTTTTAATGTGCCTTCAACAGACATAATAAAACGAAATGTTATGACTGAAATTCATTATTCCACAAACAGACCTCCCTTTGACGAATGGTGGGAAAAGAGTTATGATATTCAAAAAGATTGGAATGATAAAATTTATCCCACTATTGTACTTTTGAAGAACGCTTCGTAGGACCAGTGAATTTAGTTTAGATATGTTGTTGCATTGGAAATTCTAGGATGAATAGACTCAACGATTGAGAATTTTGCGGGTTTCCGATGTTTTGAATTATCTAATTATTAAAAGGTACAAACTTCGCTATGCTTAATATTCACAATATAATATCAATGTCGTTGTTTCCAGTAATTAAGGAAATTTCTTTGAAACCAATAGCCAGAACAATGGCACAGCTTCTTTTTAGTTGGGTCGATAAGAAAACAAAAACCGTTGTCTTTGCTCAAGAGGAAGAGGGAAAAATTCCATCTAGTGCAATTTGGCTAGGAAAGGTAGGTGAAAGCAATCCTAACTCAAAGCTTTACAACTACAATCTTTGGCTTAGCACAGACTTTCCTAGTATAATTATGATCTATGGACGTAGGGGAACTGGTAAAAGTTACTCTATGGGAGTAATAGTGGAGGGTCTCATGTCACAAAATAACGATGTTTCAATTACACCTCCATCATACGCCTTACTGATGATAGATACGCTAGGTCAATTTTGGCAAACCAAATATCCTCCCCCTGACTCGGAGAAGGAGCAAATTGGTGAATTACACAAATGGAATCTCAAAGCTAGAGGTTTTTCTAATCTCCAAGTTTTTGTTCCGAGAGGAACGAGGAGGTATGAAGAAGATTGGGGAGAATTCTCTATTGCTATTTCAGATTTGGATTTAGAAGATTGGTGTGGTTTATTACAAGTAGATAGATTTTCTGATAGAATCGGACAGCTGATGAGTCTCGTGTATGAAAAAGTTCTGATACAAGGTTATGTACATGCAGAGAGAGACGCTGAGACTGGTGAAATAATACCACAAAGTATCAGAGATGTAGAATCTAATCCACAATACAATTCAGAAGATCTTTTAGATTGTCTTGATTATGATCGAGAAATAAATTCAAAAACTATGGGTTTTGAAAGGCAGACAATTAGGGCACTTCGTTCTAGGATCGAGGTAATTAAAACTTGGAGAGTTCTCTCAGAGGATGGAACGCCACTAGACCAGATTTTTAAAAAAGGAATTCTTACGGTTATAAATCTGAGTGAAGCCGATTATAGTTTGAAATCACTAATAGCTGGAATACTCATTAAAAAAATATTCAAAGAAAGGCAACAACAGCGAAATCAAGAAGAGCTAAATAAGGTAAAGGCCAAAAAGAATGAATCTGAAAGTATCCCTCCGGGTTGGATTTTCATAGACGAGGCACATAATTATTGTCCAGAACGAGAAATTACCTCGTGCAAAGAATGGCTTATCAGGTACGCAAAGGAAGGCAGAAGTTTAGGATTAGGGTTGGTAGGTACTACACAGCAACCATCCGCCTTATCCTCAAAACTCTCATCACAAATTAATGTTTTAATTTGTCATGGTTTATCGTTTGCACAAGATATTTCAGCCGTAGAAGATAGAATTCTTAACAATATGTTAGATGACGTATCCATAAAAGGAGAAAAAATTGAATCTAATATCCTGCCACGAATTTTAAGAATTTTGGATCGTGGAGAAGTGATGATTTCATCCACTGGTGTCAATAGAGTTTTTCTTGCCAAAGTTAGGCCAAGAATAGCTGCTCACGGTGGAGCACCTCCGAAAATACAAAAACAATGAATTGTCTACTGAGATTTTTATTAATTCATTAATTAACGAAGGACAACACAGACAACTGGAATTCAAAAACTTTGGCTATTCTGAGACTGATTTGGCCAAATCAATTGCTGCAATGTCAAATTCTGGAGGAGGGAGAATAATGATTGGGGTTGACGATAACAGAAAAGCTACACGAACATCAAAGATTGAGAAATTTGAAATGGAGGAAATTATAAGAATTGCAAAAGCACTTTGTGATCCATCTATTTACATTGAATGTGAAGAATTCAAAGTAGGTGACGCCAATGGAATTATGGTACTAGTTCCAGGCTTCACTAGTTGATATCCGCACTGTGTTATAGATAGAGAAAACAAGTTGTTTTTTATTAGGAAAGGAACACAAATTGTTTCTCCATCGATAGAGGAATTACAACAATTATTTTCTTTGCCAAAACCACCTCCCAGAAAAATTGATATTATTTACGAAAATATACCAATGACCATAATAAAAAGAATAGAAAGATCCACAAGAAAAATTTCAGGCATCTACATTTGTTCGCCGTGGTTAACTGAGTTTGAACCCCCTAAAGCAAATTCAGTCTTAAAGAAAGTAAGCAAAAATATAACTTTCGAGGTACTTACGAGAAAACCAGAAAAGGTGAATCACCAAAGGCAGGTTGAATTTTTACGGAATGAATGTCATGCCAAGATATACACAGCTCCAAATCTTCATGCAAAAATGTACCTTGTAGATGCAGACCCTCCTTCTATGTTTGCGATGTTTGGCTCGCCAAACTTTACTAAGGAGGCTACTACTAACCTCGAAGTGGCCATGATAAGTGATGATCCAGAAATATTCAATCAATTGTACGACATTTTTCAAACCTTTAAGAGGGACGAATGTGAGAGGTTTTAAATAAAAATGATGGAATTAGAAGTGTTTCAAGAAAAATATTGCCTAGGTAGGAAGAACTTCCAACTTAATCCAAAGAATCCAGAAGATAGTAACATTTTCGCAGGTCGTGAAGCTCTCAAAAATCAATTAAAAAAAAGAGTTACTAGAGCCAGAGTATCTGGAGCTAAGCTAAATACCCTTTTGTACGGAACTTACGGTGGGGGCAAAACACACACTCTATACTATATTCAGAAACTCTTGAAAGAAAAAGAAATTGCAGGTAAGAGTGTAGATTGCTATTTGTTTCCCTACCCAACCGTTACAAAGGGAAACTTTGTGGACTTTTATGAAGAAATAATGAAGAACCTTGGAGATAATTTTGTTTTTGAAACGATTATAAAATGCTATGATGAACTAGAAAAAAGTCTTTCTTTAGCAGGCAAAGATTTGAAAGATAAAATTGATTTGATTAACGAGAGAATAAAAAATAGAGATCTTACTAAAATTCTGATGGATAAAATAAGACTTGTAGAAAATGACGATTTAATATGGAAGTGGCTACAAGGCAAACCATGCTCACCCGCGGAAAAAAAGGCGCTTGGAGTAACAGACGATAATTCAACACCAAATAACGCAATAAAAACTCTTGAGGGTTTTGTAAAAATGTACGAAAAAGGAAACAAGGAACAAAGAATCTTGGTTCTTTTGGTAGATGAACTTGAGCATTTGGACGATATCAAAGGAGAGGGTAGGGACATTACCAATGGTTTCAGAATGATTTGTGATCAAGAGAGTCTTGGTTTTATATGCGGATATTATGCAGCTAGTTTGGAAAATATGCCAAT
>JACQFM010000096.1 GCA_016200035.1 Nitrososphaerota archaeon | reverse complement strand
CAGAAAAACCACTAAGACTATTACAAATGTGGGTCTTTGCAAATAAAAAAGGACTGCCACCTTCATGGGAGCAAAAAAAGTTTACAAAAGAAGAAAGGATAAACAAACTAGTACCAGTAGTTACACCTGAAAACACAAAGGACAGAGACGCATTGCGTATACATCAAGATGCCACATTCTACCTGTCAACACTAACAGCTGGAAGCCAGGTAGATCATAAGTTGAGCACTGGAAGAAAAGCATACCTGTTTGTGATAGATGGAGCAATAAAACTCAACAACAATCTAATGCAAACAAGAGATGCGGCAATGATAGAAAAAGAAAATGTTTTGACAATCAAAGCAGAAAAACCAACAGAATTAATTCTCATTGATCTTCCAGAAAAATACGCCATCAATAACTAACCTCTCTATTTTTTAGGCTTTACCGGCTAGGTTTCCATTTACTAACCCATTTTCCTAGAACTTCTAAGACATCCTCAAGTTCCTTTGCTTGTCTAGTTAGGCTGTATTCCACTCTAAGTGGTATCTCAGCAAATACTTTTTTTGATATCAAACCTTCTTTTTCCTTCTCTCTTAGTCTGTCAGATAGCACAGTGTTGCTTATTCCTGGCAGCAATCTTTTCAATTCATTAAATCGTATTGTCTCTTTTACGCTCATGTTTTTTAGAATAAGCAAGGCCCACGTTTTTCCTAGTACGTGCCATATGCTAGAAACTTCACATGCAACAGGTTGTGTGGGTTTCTTAGATGAATCCATTTCTTGTACTATTTTCATACTAAGTAGTAAATACTTACCTATAAAAATAATTTTTCTTCAAAAGTAGGTAGAAAATACGATCACGATCTTTTTCTCAGATTTAAATAGCAAGTAATGGGTTTTGTGTATCGTTGACCTTTCGAAACTTGCTTCTTAAGAAAGAATACAGATCAGATAGAGAAGATTTAGTTTCAGAATTTTTTGTCCCTTGTCTGAGTAACTGTATACAATTTGATAGGGCAATACAATACGTCACAGCAAAAAGTATCAGTACCCTCTGGGCTGGTTTTAAGGACCTTGTCAATAATAACGCAAAGCTCAGAATTATAACTGGTCATAGGTTCAAACCGGAGGATCTAACTCTTTTATCAACATCATTTCATGAAGAAAACAAGAAAAAAAATCCCACTAATCATACCATAGTGGATGGTAACAATATTGAGATTTTGAGAAAAATCATACATAATAATAACTTGGAAATAAAAATAGCAGTACCTGACACGCAGGTCTGTGTAACGTTTTCAGAAAACATAGGCATTTTCAAAGATTCGGAAGATAACATAGTGGCTTTCAGTGGAACAGCAAATGAGACGTTTTCCGATCAAAATAGAAATTTTGAATCAATTGATGTTTTTACTTCGTGGGATGACAAGGCAAGAGTTGAAAGAAAGATTGAAGATTTTGAGGGTTTGTGGGAAAATAAAACAAGGCATGTTAAAGTATATGATTTTAGCTATGCTGACAAAAACCGTCTTCTAAAATATTCATTATAACTGGCAGGACCAAATTTAGCTATTGCTGGAACTAGCCTTACAGCTTTTGCTTTCTTTTTAGACGGCTCTAAAGACTAGCGCAATGTAACCTATTAGAACACTACCTACGAGCAAACCTGCTACTTCAAAGAAAGCTAGTGGGTTGTCGCCTCCTGCATATCCGCCCTTCTCTGGAGCTATTACAAAGATGGCTACCAAGGTACAGATCATCATAAATGCTGATCCTATTGGCAACAATCCTTCATGATGTTTTCTTTCAGTCTCCCAGTGCTCTGAATGTGTAGACATTAACTATTATAACGTGATTCACAGATATACGGATTTTGTTCAAGAATGTTCATATCTAATCAAAAGGCAAAATTGTAGTATATCCGTTCTTGATCTAAAACACATTCTTTTTTGCTAAAATATTATATAACCCACATACTCTTGTTGTTTGAATAACGCAGACAACAAACTAGGCGTCATATACCATGTGGGAACAAAATAAAAAATCCAATAAATTAAAAGTAATTATTCTTATTGCCATGATCTCTGTTTTCATCCCATTTACAGTAGCCTGGTATGATTTACTAACTAATTTTGATTGTAAAGAGTTAAAATCTCATGAATCAAACCGTGTCAAAATAGGCTCAATGGAAGATAAACAGCAAAATTGTTATCAAGAAACTAATTCACATTGGTTCATGTTCTATAGTGTTAATGGCATAATCTACGGTTCCCCATTACTTGCACTGATTCTCAAAGTAAAAAACAATAAGAATTGAGTGAATAAACGAATTTCCCAATTTAAAAAATTAATTTATTTTGATCTTTTCATTTTTCTTCTGTAGAAGAAAATGACACGATCCTTAGGCATCAGTTTTTGTCTCTTGCAGATTCCAGCAATTTTTGCAGAGATACCCATTCACATGCCATTCTTTTTTTGGGGTATAACTAATAAAACCAAGTTTGGCACCACACATGCTACAAAATTTTTTTAATTCATTATCTGATTTTTCCTTTTCGTCAAAACAAGACTTACAAAGCCATCCTTTTAGATCCCATTCTTTTTTTGGTTTCCACATGCTAAATGATCCCGGTTCTGCCCCACACGCAACACATTTGTCATCCTTTTTTTTCTCAAAATGTTCCTTCATTTTATCCACATAACAGTCTGCACATAGTGGACCTTGGACATTCCAGTCACTCTTTGGTTTATGTTTATGAAAAATGCCCTTCTTGCAAATAGTGCAAAATTCTTCTTTTTTGCTAAATAATCCCACCATAGTAAACTGATTCTATATTAAAAAAAGATCCCGGTTTGCTGATAATTCATGAGCTAGATTAATCTACAATCATTTTTGCAAGAAACATGGTTTAGTGAGAACGTCAACAATATTAGCAACAATTACCTAATCAATTATTGTTCTCAAGAATTCTTGTTGCAGTAGACGGTTCCGAATCTGCAAAAAAGGCATTTGAAAAGTCTATTTACTTGGCGCAAAAATGCAATTCAAAACTAGATGTAATTCATGTTGTGCTTGATTCTACATATGGTGGAGATAGTGCTACCACATTTGAGCTAATTGACGAGCTTAAAGAAAGGGGAATAAAGCTATTAGAACAATGTAAGAATCAAGCCATAAAAAATAACGTCCTAGTAGAAACATTGCTGGAACTAGGAGATCATGCTCAAACAATTATTGATATTGCAAATAAAAATAATTACGATTTGATAATAATGGGAAGCCGAGGAATGAGTGCTTTTAAAGAATTACTCCTTGGCAGTGTTTCCTTTAAGGTCATGCATCACGCTAGATGTCCAGTTATGGTTGTAAGATAACATTAGTTTTTAAATACAAACTGGGTCGAAGATACGACTAAGATGGTAGCTGAGAACCATCTATCTCGTTTTAAAGGCAGGTTACTGTGATAGTGGATAAAAGATTCAGATATCAACTAGTTTTTTAGTTTCAATGCCTACCATATAACATGAGTTATTGTTATTATTGTAATTGTGACTGTTATCCCTGTTGTTGTTCGGTAGAATTTTGTGAAAAGTGTAAGTGTATTAATACTAAGGAAGCTCTTTTTAGGGAAATACTGTATTCTCGGTAAATTCAACCACAAACTACACGTAAACAAAAAAGGACAAGTTTACATTACAAGGCAGATCCAAAATAGAGTTTCTCTTTTCCATACTCTCTTGATACAAACAATCGAGAGCATCTTCTACAAAATACCATCATCGACTCGCAAAGTTCTAGCCTTACGACAACCCCGTCTTTCTCACAAAATGGACAGATTAGAGATCGTGTCATGATTTAGTTTGAATTTCCGACCTATTAAAAAATGTGGAATCTTCAATTTTTAGCAAACATGTTTTAAACTAAGATTGTACATTATAAATTAGTGAAACCATACAGAATTTCTGCAATTACACTATTCGTTAAAAATATGGAAACATCGTGTAAATTCTACTCGGCAATTCCTGGCTTTAGACTAGTCTGCGGTGGGGCATCTGATTCTTTCACAACATATGAAGTGGGAAAGTACAGTAAGATGTATCTCAACTTAGAATTAAGAAAGGAAGATGGCAGTAAAGATTTTGGAAGAATAATTTTTCATACCTCTAATGTAGATGAACTTTATGCATACCTAAAAAAAGATGATAACATATCAAAGTTGGGTTCTTTTGAAAATGAACCAATCAATGCGCCTTGGGGAGAACGATTCTTTCATATGAGAGACCCGAATGGCTACCAACTCTCCTTTGCAATGCCAATAAAAAATATTATTCATGTAACATAGCTTGATATTTCATGATACTTTTACAACCAACACAGACATACCAGACCTATGAAAAATTATGACGTAGAATGTACATGGCATTATCATAATGGCACCAAGCATCCAAATGGAACCTTGCTTAGCAGGTCTCACACATACCATCCTGCGCTCAGACCTACACCATACAAGATTTACAAGAATATTCAAAAAATCAGCCTGTCTTTAGACAAAGAACCCATCGGAATTTCTGCCCTTGATGCAATTTCGAATATTTATGATTCTAAAGTAGAGATCATTCCTGACCTAAACGTACTAACAAGAATACTTTACTTCTCAGGGGGAATTACTAAAAAGATAAAATTTCCTCCTCCAATTGGTGAATTTGAATTCAGGGCTGCGTCATGCACCGGAGCGTTATATCACATTGAGATCTATGTTGTTTGTTCTGATATCACAGGGCTTTCTGCAGGAGTATATCATTTCGACCCAAAGGAACTAAAATTAAACGTCCTGCGAAAAGGAGATTTCAGACAAGTCCTTGTCAATGCCACAGCAGATGAAGAGTTTGTCAAGCAGGCCCCAGTTACGTTGATTTTTACTGATGTTTTTTCCAGAAATTCCATAAAATATCAAGCAAGAGAATATCGTCATGCGTTTTGGGACTGTGGTACCATCATTGCTAATACATTATCAATTATATCAGCACATAAAATTTCATCAAGATTAATTTCTGGTTTCGTTGATTCTCAAATAAATAATCTACTGGATTTGGATTCTAATAAGGAAGCATCACTTGTCACCCTATCAATAGGGTGTACAAACAAACCAATACCTCAATCACCCACTCTTGTACCAATCAATATTGAATCGGCAAGTTCCGATAGTGACGTAGATTATCCTGAGATCAACTCAATGCATGATGCATCTTCACTTTGTGATACCATTGAAGTAAAATCTTGGAGAAAACATTTTGTCAAACCTCAATATGCCGCCACAGATTTGATTTCTCTAAGAACTGAAACTCTTACAAGAGATACTATAGAAAAAGTCATTCTTCGGCGTGGTTCTACACGTGCGTTTTCTCATGATTCAATAAATTTCGAAGAGTTATCTACAATCCTCAAAAGATCTACAAATGGTATTGATGCAGATTTTCTTTGCAGGAATAATATCCTCAATGACCTTTATCTTATTGTAAACAAAGTCGATGGATTACCATCAGGTTCCTATCATTATGCGAGGGAAAGAGATTCCCTACAATTGTTACGTAAGGGGGATTTTAGAGAAACCTCAGGAAATTTGGGATTAGATCAAGATTTACCTCATGATGCGAGCGTAACAATTTTCTTGATGGTAAACCTTCAAAAGGTTTTGGAGAGTTTCGGAAACCGTGGTTATCGTATTGCTCAGCTTGATGCAGCAATAACTGGTGGCAGAATGTACCTTGCTGCATATGCTTTAAATCTTGGAGCCACTGGTCTTACCTTTTATGATGATCTGGTAACTAATTTCTTCTCCCCACATGCAAAAAACAAAGATACCATGTTCATGATTGCATTGGGTAAGAAGGCAAAATCTTCTTAGTTGACCTGAACCTACAAAATAAACTCAAGTTGAAAACCTACGCCAATTTTTTAAACTACAAAATACAACCTAGATAGTAGCTGAGAAGCATCGGACCATTCAATTTTAGGATTTCCAAGATCAAGAATAATGATTTATCACAGAATAGTTCTTACGCCTAAAATTTGATTCACTAAGATATATTATACGTCCCTATAGCCGTTTTCTGTATGACCATCCAAGGACTCTCGCCTGCATCTATTAATCGCAGGTTGTTGTTCTCAGGAATTTTTCTTACCTCATTATCTGGTCTTGTACTCGAAATAGCAATCACAAGAATATTTTCTGCTGCAATATGGTATCACTTTGCCTTTGTTGCTGTTTCTGTAGCTCTCTTGGGACTTGGTGCATCAGGACTGTTTGTTCAGTTCCGATCCAAAAAGATCAAGGAGAATTGGGCAGGCGACTTGACAGTTTTTTCT
>JACQFM010000083.1 GCA_016200035.1 Nitrososphaerota archaeon | reverse complement strand
TTTTCTTCTTGTTTCCTCAGTTGAACTTCCAATATGTGGTGTAAGTACAACATTTTCCATCTTTGCAAAGGGATGATCCTTGCCAATAGGTTCGTTTTGGTAGACGTCAAGTGCAGCTCCAGCAATAATTTTTTTTCTTAGGGCATATATCAGATCTTTTTCTCTGACAATCCTTCCGCGTGCGGTATTTATTAGAAATGCTGTCTTCTTCATTTTTTTTAGCAATTTCAAATCCACGATACCGTTTGTCTCTTTTGTATATGGAGCATGTATAGTTACAATATCGCTTTTTTTGAAGAGGTCGATAAGGCTTACATATTTTGCCTTAAGAGCTCTTTCCAACTTGCTTGGCAGCTTACTTCTGTTGTGATATAGAATATTCATGCCAAATGCCCTAGATCTTTCTGCCACAGCTTTTCCGATTCTACCCATACCAAAAATCCCAAGAGTTTTTCCATAAGGATCTGTTCCGAGAAAATCATATGCTCCAAAGATCACCTTCCAGTCGTTGTTTCTAATGGTTCTGTCACCGTCTGAGATTCTTCTAAGAAGGGCAAGCATTAGGGCCATCGTGAGGTCAGCCGTGGCTCTGGTTAGTACCTCAGGAGTATAACTTACAATAATTCCCCTTTTGGCGGCTGACTTTACATCGATTTGATCATAGCCAACGCTAAAAGTGCTAATTGCCTTTAGCTTCTTTGCAGCATCAATTACCTGTAAATCTATGTTATCGTAAGGAAAACAAATGAGTCCATCGGCGTTTTTGATTTTTGATATTAACATTTTCTTTGGCATAGGAATCTTGCCATGGTGGATCTCGACTTGATACCTTTTTTTGAGTTCCTTGATCGCAAAATCATGTAGATTTCTTGTGAGTAAAACTTTCAATGTCATGTTCTTGTTGGCAGTGCAAGTTTTAAATCTAATCTGAATTTGAGTCGTAAAAACTAGTTTAATCTTTGATAATCAACGCTGTTTCGAAAAAATCTCACTTAAAGCATTTATAATATTTTGTTCTAATACTATCAGCTTGGAGGAAGATGAAGAGTTTGCTTTGTGTATATTGTGTGGAAATCCAATAGAAAGATGTGTTTGTGTCTGCCCTTTTTGTGGTGAGCGTGACAAATGCGAATGTGCTCTTTTTGATGCAGCTACGGGCGGATAGTTGTCCCCATAACTTGACAGAATTTTGTTCCGCATTATTAATATCATGTCAGCTCTTAGATAAGGTGTGCAATCAACAGACTTAACATGGGTTATTGGCGGCCCTCAAGGCAGCGGTGTAGAAACAGCTGCAAACATCTTTTCTAATGCATGTGCGGCATTGGGATTGAAAATATTTGGAAAACGAGAATTTTATTCAAATATCAAAGGTGAACATAGTTACTTTGCAGTAAGAGTATCTGATAGGCAAGTTCATTCAAACGTCAGTGGAATAACAGTACTTGCTGCGTTTGATGCCGAGACTCTCTTTAGGCATGCAGACGATGTATATCGTGATGGCGCAATAATATGTGATTCTGATCTTGTTCAGACAAAGGTCGATGAGGTCCCCACCCTAGATCCTCCGTTCAAGTCCAGATTGATAAGATTCCTTTCTTCAAAAAAGAAGGAACCATCAGTTCAAGGAATGCTTGATTCCTGTAAAGAAAGGGGGGTCCAACTCTATCCTGTTTCATTTAAGGGTATTTTATCCAGTTTAGCTGATGAGATGCAAAATCCTAGGCTAAAAACAATGATTAGGATGCTAAATGTCATATCGGTATCAATATCTTTTGGCCTCTTAGGTCTGCCGCCTTCAACTCTATTGAAATCGATTCAGTCAGTTTTTTCTTCCAAGCCACAAATAGGAGAGATCAATAAACAAGCAGCAAACTATGCATATAATTTTGTCACTGCCAAGTTTGCCAAATTCAAATACTCACTTGAGCCTATTGCAAAGGAGCCTGACACAATTCTTATTCAAGGTCATCAAGCAACAGGTCTTGCAAAAATAGCATGCGGTTGTAGGTTTCAATCATACTACCCAATCACTCCTGCCTCTGATGAGAGTCTCTTTCTGGAATCAAACGAAGTCTTTGAGGTAGAAAACAACAGACCAGGTTCCATACTTGTTGTACAAACTGAAGACGAAATTTCTGCTATTGGAATGGTAATTGGAGCATCTCTTACTGGTACAAGATCTGCAACAAGTACATCTGGGCCCGGCTTTTCTCTTATGGCTGAATCTCTTGGTTGGGCTGGAATAAACGAGGTTCCAATTGTCATAACTTTGTATCAGAGAAGTGGACCATCAACAGGTCTTCCTACAAGACACGGGCAGGATGACTTGTTATTTGCAATACATGCGGGTCATGGTGACTTTCCAAGAATTGTATATGCATCAGGAGACATTGAAGAAAGCTTCTATGATACTGCAAAGTGTTTTAACTATTCAGAAATTTTCCAACTTCCAGTAATACACATGACAGATAAGTTTCTTGCAAGCACAATAATGACATGTAAGAGATTTGATCCCAGTTTAATAAGAATAGACCGGGGCAAACTGCTTGAAAAAATAGAAGAACAAGGATACAAGAGATTTGCGCTGACAGAAGACGGTATATCTCCTCGCTCAAAGTTAGGATTAGAGAATGGAATCTTTTGGAATACTGGTGATGAAAGCGACGAGGAAGGTCACATCTCCGAGGATCCGATAAATAGAGTTCAGATGATGGATAAGCGTGCATCAAAGATCGACTTGGCATTAAAAACCATACCAAGAGAAGACCAAGTCGTTAATTTTGGACTATCCAAGGTTTGTGTGGTAAGCTGGGGTTCAACTAAAGGACCAATTCTTGACGCACTAGATATGCTCAAAAGAGATGGATTTGATGTTGGATTTATTCAAATCAAGCTTCTGCATCCGTTTCCTGCTGAACACGTAAAATCGATGCTCAAGGATACAAAAACAATAATCGATATAGAGGCAAACCAGTCTGCACAGCTAGGTTCCTTACTGGACAGATATTTGGATAGAAAGGTCGACTATTATGTTTTAAAGTATACGGGCAGACCTATGACAGTTACAGAAATTTACAATTCAGTTAAGAAAGTTCTTGAAAACAAAGCAGAAAAGCGTCAGGTGTTAACATTTGGAGCCTAAATTAGCCGATTACAAAACTGAAGTGCACAATGATTGGTGCCCAGGATGCGTGCTTCCTGACACTCTGATCCACTGCAATCCATCAATAAAACAAATACAGCAAGTCAGTGTGGGTGAACGAGTTCTTGGACGAGATGGTCTTTACCATAAGATAAGTCAAGTCATGACTCATATTCACAGAGGAAAATTGTTCAAAATCGTAACAAAATGCTTTGGAACAACACTGCTTACCGAAGAGCATCCGGTTTTGATAGTAAGACGTGAGCACCAAAAACTACACAACAAAAAATTTGATGCGATTTGGACACGTGCAGATCAAATCAAAACAAAAGACTATGCAGTGTATCCTATTCAAAAAGAACAAGTCGACAGAGAATACGTTGAAGTTGATTACAAGCTAAAGAAAAAAGACACAGTAAGTAAGCCTCTACCAACTAGGATTCCACTCAACGAAAACGTTCTCAGATTGATGGGATACTATATAGCAGAAGGATATGTGCATGGCAGAGAAATCCATTTCACTTTCAATTCCAAAGAAATTGAATTTTTAAATGACGTTGAAAACATTATGTTTCAAACATTTGGACTAAATGGAAGAAAAACCACTAAAAGAAATTCAACCACAATAACATTTTGTTCAGCTCCTCTTGGAAGATTATTCTTGGAGTGGTTTGGCCATAAATCATATAATAAAAAAATTCCACATTTTGCAATGCTTCTTCCTGCACAAAAACAAAAAAATCTGATCAAAGGACTATGGCGAGGGGATGGCTGGATAAGCACACAACAATCACGTGGCAATTTCAAAACTACTTCGAAGACTCTATCTGAGCAACTAAAGACTCTTTTATTAAGGCAAAGCGTGGTTCCGATAATCTCTGTTAGCAAGAAAAAAGGGATCCATAGAGAATCTTATTCAATTCAGATTGTAAGTGACCGTGATTTTACAATATTGTGCAAAATACTGGATGAAAGGATGGAGCCAAAAAGCCATGTTGGAAAACTACCCTCATCCATTCTTACAGCAGACTATGTTCTAATTCCAATCAAAAAAATTGAAAGTTTCGACTATGACGGTCTAGTTTACAATCTGGAAGTAGATGATGTTAATTCATACGTAAGTGAGAATGCAATCTTGCACAACTGTGGAGACTTCGGTATAGTCAATGCTATACAAATGTCACTTGCCGAGTTGAAAATTCCAAGACATAAGGCCGCAATCTTTTCGGGAATAGGTTGCTCAGGAAAAACTTCGCACTTTGTAAATGTATTTGGTGTCCATACTTTGCATGGTCGTGTACTCACGTTTGCGCAGGGAGCCAAACTTGCGAATCCTGATATGACAGTTATAGTAGCCGCCGGAGATGGGGATGGGCTTGGTATTGGGGCAGGACATTTTGTAGCGGCGGGAAGAAGAAATGTTGACATGACATACATCATGTTCAATAATGAGGTGTATGGTCTGACTAAAGGACAGGCAGCGCCGACCCTTCAACTTGGTCTACAAACAAAGTCGCTTCCAAATCCAAATGTGAATCACTCGGTAAATCCCATCGGACTTGCAATAGCAAGTGGTTTTACGTTTGCCGGAAGGGCGTATGCATACGACGTAAGGCAGCTCAAAGATTTGATTATTGCTGCAATAAAACACAATGGTCTTGCTTTTCTAGATGTTCTACAGCCGTGTCCAACGTATAACGATATCCACACTCGAGATTGGTTTGCTGGTATAGATAATAACGATGAGATGACAAAAAAATCGCGACCACGAATCTACAAACTCGAAGAGACCGGCTATGATCCGGTAGTCCACATTGACTCAGAAGAGGAAGTAAACGAAAAGCTGACACAAGCACTGGTTAAATCAAACGAATGGGGTACAAGGATTCCCACAGGCATATTTTACCAAAATGAACTTGTAGGTCCATATTCGCAAAGGATTGCCGACAGAATTCCAAACTATCTGGAAAACCCTCCAGCAGCACAGCCAATATCTTTCAACGGCAGACCAATCACTGACGTCTCAAAAATATTAGACTCTCTAGAGGTTTAAGTGAGAAATTACCTTTTAACCTAATGGATTGTTCAAATCTGAAAAAGGGAAACGATTTCACGAATCAAAGCCATAAAACAAGTTATTAGAAGGTTGGAAGGCAGAGTACTTTATCGTTGAATCTATCAGAAGTAAACAAAATTTTTCGAAAATCCATAATCAAAGGGTACTTTGAACCTCGTCTTCTGAATCTTGATTTTAAAAAATCTAACATAAAACATCCATCGATCCCAGATGATGGACTTATGCAATCAAACCTTCTGCACCTTTTTTTTGATATTGAAACAGGAGGAGATTATCCAGACGGTGATGAGTGGTTCATGGCAGAATTTCTTTTTCCATATAGTATAAAAATTCCAGACAGTATCAAGGGACCGGATTATTTTAGTACTATTTCAATAGGCGAAGGTAAGAATTTTTGGCGTCACCGCGAGTTAATAAGATACAAGTACGGCAAATCAAAGAAACTTGAAGAATCGCTTGAATTCATAGAAAAAAAATACAAAGAACTACATTCACTTTTAGAACCACTTGAAAAAGAACTCAAGTAACTTTCCATTCGTTTTTTGAAAAAACATATGTCTCGTCATATGAAAGGGCTTTGTGTAAGTGCCACCTTCCTGATACCTCATCAAACTCGTAAATTACATCTGTAATTTTTTCTGGAATCTTTTGTGGATCTAATTGATATTGAATTAGCTCTAATACAAAATCAATTTTTTCTACAGCTGTATTAAACCAACGACCGTCGGTAAGATCTACAACGAATCTGATGTTTGGTCTCCCGGCAAAGCTCATATAGATTTTCATGGTTTTACCGCCGCCTCTCCTTCTTTTCATCTCCTTAAGAATAGCTTTGACTTTTTCCCATCTGTCAGTTCCAAACCACTTGAAAAATGCCTCACTGAATTCAAGAGGAAATGAAATATCGATCATTGTTGTAAAATCTTCATCTTGTTCGGCATCAGGATTCTGCTCAATTCTAAACATTCCATTGAGCAACCCATATACAACTTCAAACTCCCAAGGAGAAACTCCATAATGTTTTAAAGATACAACAAGGAAGTCTTGGCTCACTACTGTGAATAAGCTAAAAATCTAATTAAAGTTTCTAAATTGTGTGAAGGTATTTCCAGAGATAAAGCAATCCAGTAGCTGCTATTACAAATACCATCGGTTTCCACGCAAAAACCGGAATCTTTGGATTCAAAAGTTGTACTTTGTAGTTATCAAGGATTGTTTGAATGTATTTTTTTATTCTATCATTCCAAACCTTGTACTCTATTTGATGTTTTTTTAGAAGCGAAATTATCTCATAAAATACTGGCGTTCTTTGACAGAAAAGATGCTGTAGATAATCCCTCGAGACCTCGACTTCAGCCTGAATTGCAACCAATCCTTTTCTCATATCTATCAATCTCACATGCATCTCCCATGGTTTTTTTAACTTAAGGGAAAGTCCGCTTCCAATCTGAAATGGTTGCTTGTGTTCAAGCTTCACATGTGTAAAGCCTTCCAAAGAAAATATCTTTAAAAGTTCATCGACATTTTTTCGAACTACGATTGTGAGCTGTTCTACACCCTTTTTATCTACGTTAATTTTTCCCCTTACACCATCAAGAAAAGATATGGTTTTTGGGTACCTGGTTAGAAACTCTACCATAGCTTTGCGGTCTACTTTAGCTATATTAAAACTATGAGTGTAATTAGATATTTGTCTTTAGTCCACGAACGTAAACACATTGATCTTGTGAGATAGCCATTTCATCATGTCTTATTTTTCTGTCAGTAAGCTTCACTTGGGAGTTTCTTATGATGGCAAAAGGAGTGCTTTCTTGTCCCTCTCCCATCTTCAAGTTTGCAATTGATGCAAGGTTATCAGCTACAGCCTGAAAAGTAACCTTAAGTGGGTTTCCATGCAAATCCTTGTGGCCCCTCATGTCAGCTACTGGTTCAATACCGGCGCACGCAAGAGCAACGCCCGTTGTTCCTACTCTTGCTGGCATCAATCTACTATCTATTACTATCACACCTATGTGGATAGAAAATTTCAGGAAAAACTTGCGCCTTAATTGTTCTGCGATTTGGTAGGCCTCTACCGGATACAGTATTATCTTACCTTTCTGTGCATTTGATTTATCTATTCCTGCATTTGGGGCTAGAATTTTATCAGCAGCGGTAATCACAAAGCCAGGAATTCCTCCAAACACAACGTCGGATTCCCTTAAAATAATCTCGGCAATTTTTGGGTTGAGGTGGAATTTGGCTGCTAGTGCTTTGGATTTTTTCGAGGGGTTTACTTTTTCATATTCTATTATTCTCCCTTGCGAATTCGCAAGATACTTGCTTGAGATGACAAGAACATCTCCATTTTCTAATGTTAGCTGAGATTTTTGTAGAGAATCAATTAAGACTTCAAATAGATCAAATTCCTGTGTTTTAATCTCGGATTTTACTGGAAGTATGGTAAGATGCACGAAAAAGATTAGTACCTTACACTTTTTAGCCTTCTGCAAACCTTTTAATTTAAAAAATAATGCAAATCAATCACATAGCAATGAACATAACAGAAAAAATCCTCGCTAGAGGTTCTGGAAAGACAAGAGTAGCTCCAGGAGATGTTGTCTTCGTAAGCGTTGATAAGGTAATGTTACATGACGTTTCAGGACCTGGAGTCATAGCTGTATTTGAAAAGCTAAGAAAGCAGGGAATCAAGATAGAAAAACTTTGGGATCCGTCAAAGGTTTGGGTTGCAGAAGACCACTTTGTTCCTTCTGCAGACCAGATCTCTGCACAAAACATAGTGATGCTGTCAAATTTTACAAAACAGTTTGGAATTGAACGACACTTCAAGTATGGTATGGGTCAGTACGGAATATGCCATACTCTATCTCATGAGGAAGCGATGGTCTTACCAGGGGAAGTGTATGTTGGTGGTGATTCACATACTAACACGACTGGAGCTCTTGGAGCATTTGCCTGTGGGCTTGGACACACCGATGTGGCATATGTTCTCTTAAATGGAAAGATTTGGTTTAGGGTTCCAGAAACCATATACTTTAAGCTAAATGGCAAGCTACCATCCCATGTCATGGCAAAAGACTACATACTACAGATAATTGGCGATATTGGAACCGATGGTGCTGCATACAAGACAATGCAGTTTGGCGGTAGTGGTGTAACAGAAATGTCAGTAGAAGAACGCCTAACTCTAACCAACATGACAACAGAAGCTGGGGCAAAAAGCGGAATCATTGAACCTGATCAAAAGATTAGGGACTATCTTGCTGCAAGGAGTGCAACAAAGTATGGCGAAGTTCATAGCGATACTGATGCTCACTTTGAAAAAATTTACGAATATGAAGCATCTGAACTTGAGCCAACTGTGGCAAAACCATATTCGCCAGAAAATATTGCCGTAGCACGGGATTTGTCATCTATAGCATTGGATAAGGCGTATATCGGTTCTTGTACAGGGGCAAAGTTCGAGGATCTGCAAGCAGTTGCAAGGATACTCAAAGGAAGAAAGGTGAAGGTTAGAACTGAAATCTTACCGGCTGCTATCTCTATATTTAGGAAGGCTCTGGATGACGGTCTTGTTAAGATTTTCATGGATGCGGGAGTTGTGATAGGTCCTCCAACATGTGGAGCTTGCTGTGGCGCGCACATGGGGGTTCTTGCAAAGGATGAGGTCTGCATCAGTACTACTAACAGGAACTTTCCTGGTAGGATGGGGCATGTGGAATCAAAAACGTATCTTGCATCCCCACTTGTTGTAGCTGCTTCAGCAGTAACTGGCAAAATAACTGACCCGAGAGATCTAAAATGAAGGGCTCTGTAATAAAATACGAAAGGGATAACATAGATACAGATGTGATACTTCCAGGCCCTTATCTTAAGATACATGATTATAATGAACTTGCAAAGCATGCGATGGAAGGACTTGACATTAACTTTCACTCAAAGGTAAAGGAAGGTGACTTCATAGTAGCAGGTCGCAATTTTGGATGCGGATCGTCAAGAGAACATGCACCAATTGCTCTTGCCTATTCTGGAATAAAGGCGGTACTTGCATTATCATTTGCGAGAATATTTTATAGAAACGCAGTGGACGGTGCATTCTTACTACCAATCGAAATAGATGAAAATGCATACAAGGAGATCTCAGAGGGAGATGTATTAGAGATTGAAACTTCGAAAAACGAGATAAAGAACTTGACAAAAGACACTATTTACAAAATGAAGCCCTTCCCTGAACTAATAGGAAAGATTATTGCAGCCGGGGGACTCTTCAATTACAAACCATAGAATAAATCGGTTCTAAACAATCACATTTGTAACAAAATTATTCTTTATACCATTATATCATGCATTTACAGAGAACTTCCGTATGCCTAAGACATTATTTGAGAAAATATGGGAATCTCATCTTGTAGCAGAAGAAAAAGATGGGCGGTCGTTGCTATACGTGGATAGACATCTAGTTCACGAGGTAACCTCTCCACAGGCATTTGATGGTTTGCGTATTAATCTGAGAAAAGTTCGAAGGCCCGATCTTACCTTTGCAACAATGGATCACAATGTTCCGACAAGTGATAGATCTCTACCAATCGTTGATCAAATTTCTGCAAAACAAATTCAAGTGCTTGAAAGGAACTGCAAAGAATTTGGAATTATGTTATTTGATATTCATAGTCCAAACCAAGGAATTGTACACGTCATCGGTCCTGAACTGGGTATCACATTACCAGGAAACACAATAGTATGCGGCGACAGTCATACTTCTACACATGGTGCTTTTGGAGCTTTAGCTTTCGGAATAGGAACAAGTGATGTGGAACATGTTCTAGCTACACAATGCATTTGGATGGACATGCCAAAAACTTTTGAAATTAAAGTCGATGGAAAGAGAAAGAACCCTCACGCAATTACTGCAAAAGACATCATTTTGTCTATAATTAGGGAGATAGGTACAGCAGGAGGAGTTGGAACAGTAATGGAGTATCGAGGGGAAGCTATAACGGATCTTACTATGGAGCAAAGAATGACCATATGCAATATGTCTATTGAAGCCGGTGCTAGAGCTGGACTGATAGCTCCTGACGAAAAAACCTTTCAGTATCTAAAAGGGAGAAGATACATTCCAAAAAATTATGATGAGCTTGTTGATTTTTGGCGCGAAAACTTAAAAACCGATGTAGGAGCCCATTTTGAAAAAAGCTTTACATTAAATGTTAATTCCATAGCTCCACAAGTAAGCTGGGGGACAAACCCAGCTATGACAACAGATGTAACTGGCACCGTTCCCTTTCCTGAGGAATACGCTAAGGGAAATCCAGATGAGGAAAAGGCTGCCATCAAAGCTCTCCAATATATGGATCTTAAACCTGGCACCCCAATGACTGATATCACACTTGATCGTGTTTTCATAGGTTCTTGCACCAACTCCAGGCTGGAAGATTTGACTGAGGCTTCCAGAGTAATAAAGGGTAAAAAAGTTTCTCCCAAAGTAAGAGCTATGATAGTTCCAGGGTCTCAACTTGTAAAAAGACAAGCTGAAGAAATCGGTCTTGATAAAATCTTCAAGGAAGCAAACTTTGAATGGCGTGAGTCAGGATGCAGCATGTGTCTTGGGATGAATCCTGACATTTTAGCTAGAGGAGAAAGATGTGCAAGCACTTCGAATAGAAATTTTGAGGGCAGGCAAGGAGCTGGTGGGAGGACCCACCTTGTAAGTCCGATAATGGCCGCTGCTGCGGCAATTGAGGGACACTTTGTGGACGTACGTGAGTTGGATGTGATTTAGATGAAATCATTCAAAACCATCAAAAGTATTGCAACTCCTTTTGACAAAGTAAATGTAGATACAGACCAAATAATCCCAAAACAATTCTTGAAATTGGTACAAAAAACTGGTTTTGGGCAGTATCTTTTTTACGACTGGCGATTTGAAAAGGATGGAAAACCTCGATTAGATTTCATCTTAAACGATCCAAAATATAAAAACTCAAAAATACTTTTAACAAGAGACAATTTTGGTTGTGGTTCAAGCAGGGAACATGCGGCTTGGGCTTTGGCAGATTATGGATTTGTAGCTATCATCGCACCTTCATTTGCAGATATTTTTTATGACAATTGCTTCAAAAATGGGATTTTGCCCATAAAAGTAGATGGAGAAGAATTAGAAATGCTATTCAAAAATGACTCCGAGATTGAGGTTAATTTGGAAACACAAACGATTAAGACTGACCGCACTACAATACCCTTTGAGATAGAGAAGTACAGAAAGAAAACATTACTTGAAGGGCTTGATGAGATTGCCATAACCTTACAATACGAAGACAGA
>JACQFM010000090.1 GCA_016200035.1 Nitrososphaerota archaeon | reverse complement strand
TTTATGATGATCTGGTAACTAATTTCTTCTCCCCACATGCAAAAAACAAAGATACCATGTTCATGATTGCATTGGGTAAGAAGGCAAAATCTTCTTAGTTGACCTGAACATACAAAATAAACTCAAGTTGAAAATCTACGCCAATTTTTTAAGCTACAAAATACAACCTAGATAGTAGCTGAGAAACATCGAACCATTCAATTTTAGGATTTCCAAGATCAAGAATAATGATTTATCACAGAATAGTTCTTACGCCTAAAATTTGATTCACTAAGATATATTATACGTCCCTATCGCTGTTTTTTGTATGACAATCCAAGGACTCTTGCCTGCATCTATTAATCGCAGGTTGTTGTTTTCAGGAATTTTTCTTACCTCATTATCTGGTCTTGTACTAGAAATAGCAATCACAAGAATATTTTCTGCTGCAATATGGTATCACTTTGCCTTTGTTGCCGTCTCTGTAGCTCTCTTGGGACTTGGTGCATCAGGACTGTTTGTTCAGTTCCGATCCAAAAAGATCAAGGAGAATTGGGCAGGCGACTTGACAGTTTTTTCTGCGGTAGGCATCACTATCTTCACTCCTATAGCACTGTTTACAATGCATGTTCTGTCTTCTCACATAACCTATCTTCCGATATTCATGTTTCTTTTTGCCCTGCCGTTCTTTTTTGTTGGAATTATCATATCAGCAGCTTTCAATGCCTTTGCAGCTATCTCTGGGAGATTGTATTCTGCAGATTTGATTGGAGCTTCATTGGGTGCACTAATAGTTGTGTTACTTTTAACCACACTTGGGGGCGAAGAAACAACTCTCTCGGTTGGATTGATTTCAGCAATAGCTGCTACCATCTTCTCCTTCATTTCAAAGGCAAAGAAAAAGACCATCATGAGTTTAGCTTTTGTTGGTTTCGCGGCCTCGTTACTTTTCATTAATTATAGTACACAAATTTTTGCCATACAGACAGATCCCTATGTCCAAAAAGATCTTCCCATATACCTAAGAGAACATCTAGGTTCAAAAATTGTTAAAACACAATGGAACTCGTTTTCAAGAATTGACGTTGTAGAGGGTGGAAGTGGAGACGAAGGTCTTACTGCAAAAATTTTCATTGACGGAGGGGCTGGCACGAACATAATATCATGGGATGGAGACCTCGAAAGCAGAAAAGAACTCTCAGGGTGGATGCAGTACCTGCCCTTTAAAATGATGGAAAATCCAAAGGTATTGGTAATAGGTTCTGGTGGGGGAAGAGATGTTGTTGCTGCACTAGTCAGCGGAAGCAAAGATGTTACCTCCGTTGAGATTAACCCAATAATTTATCATACTGTGGAAAGCTATGGAGACAAGGCTGGAAATGTATACCATCATCAATATGTCAGGTCACACATAGATGAAGGAAGGAGTTTTGTTACAAGCTCCACAGAAAAATACGATATTATTTACATTCCTTTTGTAGATACGTGGGCTTCGGTCTCTTCAGGAGGTCTGAGTGTTTCAGAAAATTTTCTGTATACAATGGAAGGATTTCAGCAGTATTATGATCACTTGACAGACAACGGAAAGATTGTAGCAGTACGATGGCTGGTTGACTCTCCCAGATTTGTTTCTACCTTCATGCAGTTACTTGAGAAAAATGGCGTACCGCAAACCCAAGTCTACAAGCATCTCATTATAGTAACAGCAAATTCCTATAAGAAAGATCCTAGTGTCACTATAGTGATTTTCTCAAAGGCTCCGTTTACTTATAATGAAATAAAATTCTTGTCTGATTCGTTTGCCCAAAAGGGTTACAAACCAATCTTGATTCCTGCTCAAACAGCCATTGAGCCATATCAGGCTCTTCTAACCGGTCAAATAAAACCTGAGCAGTTTTATGATTTGTATCCCACAAAGGTATACCCTGTAACTGATGATAATCCATTTTTCTTGTCATTTGAGAAGCCGCTCCCTATAATTTTGGAAGGACTGTTGTACGGTAGTCTTGTGATAGTCGCTACGTTTCTAGTCATACCGCTTGCATGGATTAGAAAGTCCAAACCTGAAAAGAACGAACTTCGCCTTGCAAGCATAGTACCATATTTTGCTTCTCTTGGAATGGGCTTTATCTTGATTGAGCTTTCCCTTATGCAAAAACTAATACTTTTGCTTGGCAACCCAACGATGACTCTGGCAATATTGCTGTTCACTTTGCTCGTAACAAGTGGGACCGGCAGCCTATTTAGTTCAAGGATAATGAAAAGCAACTCAAAGAATTTAGTCTTTGTAATAGCTGGTATCGCAACTCTTGGTATATTTTATGCAACTTCTTTGGCACCAATGATTTATTCTGTAATAGCGCAGCCTTTTGAGATCAAAGCCATTATTGCAGTAGGATTCCTTGCGCCAATTGGATTTTTGATGGGAATGCCAATGCCCACAGGAATGCGTCTAGTAAAATCACATAGCCCGGTATACGTACCTTGGATGTGGGCAATCAATGGGGCCTTTTCGGTATTTGGTGCAGTTCTCTCAGTTGCAATAGCCATACTAGTTGGTGCATCATGGGCATTGATGTTAGGAATTATGATTTACTTCATAGCGCTAGGGATATCGTTTAGTTGGAAGAAAAAGCCTATTTTAGAACTTAAGCCTGCTGAATGCTAAAACTACAATTATAGAAATTCGAGTCTGACAGATTTCTCCCTGGGCGTCTAACTAAATTTCCGTCTATACCAGAGTCCAATAATTGCAGCAGCTATTACTGATGGCACGATAACATATGCAACAAAGGATTCAATATCAAGTCCGAAGATATGTTTGGGCATTATTCTATATATGATGCCATCAGAAAGTGAGACCACATACAATAGGCCATCAGGCCCTGTAACTACATCTGCAATACACCCAAATCCAGTCCCAAAGATAATTTCGTCCAGCTTGTCGTCTTTGTTGACCACCAAGTCTGAGAATTGAGCAGAATTGAAAACAAAACCGTCACGGTTCTGGTTCAGTGTAAATCTATACAGATTGCCAAAGTTGCAGTCACCAGCAAATAAACTGTCACTGCGGTATCCAAATTTGTTGGAACTTAAAAAAGAAAGACCAGTTGGCGCAACTGGTTGTTCCCAACTAAATTTGGGATCGTGGTATATATAGCCTGAAAATCCAGGCAGCTTCTCCAAGTCGTCCTTGTTTGCTGGACCCATAATCACATCCCAACCACTATTGAAGTTGGGGGTTACCATATTGATCTCATCATAATCAGTAGGACCGTTTTCTGTGTCCCAGAGCGCGTTAGTGACCGGGTCTACAACAAGTCCAAAACTGTTACGTATTCCTATAGCATAATACGGACCAGAAGGAGATATTCTTAAAATCACACTTGTGTCGTCTGGCTCTCCTGTAGGATGATTCTGAAGTTTTCCGTATCTTCCAGCATCGCCGACAACAAGATACACAGAGTCTTTTTTATCGGTGACCATTGCTCCTCCATTGTGATAAGTCTGTGTCGCCCAAAGATCTTTTACTAGGGTCTTGTTTACCAATCTCTGACCGTTCCAATCATAACTGTAGACTCGTTTGCCAAGTGGTTTGCCGCCATCATGCGTGGATTCTGTAAAATAAAGATAAACCTTGGTGCCTACCGTAGTTATTCCTAGCATTCCTTGCTCACCCTCGTTTGTAACATTCTCGTCAAGGACTGGAGTTTCTTGCAGAATTCCATTTCTTACCAATCTAACCTTTCCGTCAGCTTTTTGTAAAGCTAGTATGTCATTGCCTTCAAATGCAATGGTTGTTGGACTTTCCAATCCGACTACAAATTTTTCGATGACATAGTCATTATCTTTTAATGCAGGTTCACCATATGCACCCAGAAAAGTAAGAAACGCCAAAAGGCAGACTATAGTGCAAAATATCCTCAATGATTCCTAGAACGCAATTGCGTTTTTATAGCTTTTTTATTACAAGTTAGCTAAACCTACTCCGCTGTACCACTCTGAATCGATGCAGAATTGATAATTAACCGAAGTGACATTATATTATCATATTATCTAATGTCTGAGGAGATATTCAAAAAGTGTAAGGAAGTCAAATGTGTCATGGG
>JACQFM010000089.1 GCA_016200035.1 Nitrososphaerota archaeon | reverse complement strand
TTCTTGAGATTGCTTTAGGTATTGGATTATTATTTTTCAGTGGAATCATGTTCAAGGAGTTTTTTGAAGATGAAACAAAAATAGATATAACAAAACACAAACTGGCTTACTTTTACATAGCCATGATAGAAGCAGTAGAAAATTCTGTTGCATTGGCTACCTTTAGTCTCATTGAGATAACTAGTGCGTTAGCTGGATTCTTCGTGGCAATAGGACTCATCATTGGTCTGTTACGATCAGGGATTGTAAAGAAAGTGCCATTACGAATTACCAGATTGATAGCAGGGATACTTCTTACAAGTACTGCAATTCCGTTAATCATCTACGGTTTGAATATTCCATCTCCTGAGGTTTTGCACTGGTTTATTCCACCATTGCAATAACAAACCCCGAAATTGCACACAGACAACTTCAAGGTCTGAAACCCCGACTCCTGCACAGAAGTAAATTTCAGAATGTTTAATACTCAAACCGCAAAAATTCGAGATGGTTTGATATAACATAATTATGCAAGTAAGTGATTGCGTAATCTCTATACAGACTACGAAGCTGGTTTTAACATGATTAAAAACACCCGTGTATCCGAAATCAGTACCAAATACTAATTAACATTTATCACTGAATAAAACAAGATTCTTTTCAGTGCAAGAATCAGAAATTCAGTATCACTCTTTTTTTTTCGTGCCTATTCAGCACTGAAAGAAACACTGAATTAGTGACTGAAAATCTTAATTCAGTGTTTTCAGAAAATCTTCAGGACTGAAAGTGTGTTTATCATGGTAATTTGTGCAAGAACCCAAGTATCAGTAAAAATACTAGACAATAACAATTGAGAATCGAAAAAAGTAAATTCCATTTAGTGCAAGAATCAGTAAATGGGTTATCACTCTTTTTTTATTGTGCCTATTTAGCACTTAATGAAACAGTGAATCAGGCACAAAAATTCTCGATTCACTACTTCATAAAAAACTTCACTAGTGAATACGGATTTTTACGGTCACAAGTCCAGTTTAGTGAAGCTTGTAAATGACACAGCTAAGCTTCAGCTTTCACTCGTAAATGTTGTCTGGATTTCTGCGTAGTCTATACAAAGACTACGTATGATTCGTTATGCAACAGTGTTTGATGCATAACAGGCACAAAATCGCTAAAATACCAAGTCAGTGAGCTTTATCTCAAATCCCGCAACTGGCATTCTTATCTTAAAATTATCAATTACTTCTGGCGAGATCTCTCCTATGAATCCCATTGTCTTATTTCCAACTAGTATGTCTGCCATCCTGCCCTCTGAAAACATCGTATTTGATGACATCCTAGTTTCACAATTTATTTCAAAGCCTGCCTTAAGAACGGATTGAAGAACAGATTTTACTTCACTATAACTAACATCATTGTGAGCACAAACGCATGCCATATGAATTTCCTCTCGGATTTCAGCATTGGTTTTGGTAAATATTACGCCAATCTCAAAGAGTTTTTGCGGATAGGGTTCATGTATATTTCTTGATAGTGTGTCAATCAATCCTGGCATAATAGAATCACGCAGAATGGTATGACCTTGACTTTTGGAATCAATTACAGAAATAATTTTTGATTGATTCTTTTTTGTAAGATCATATTGAACCTCCTTGCTTACGAGACCAAAATTCATTGCTTCTGAATAGCCAAGACCAACCATCAACTCACTTATTGAGTCCAATGTTGTTGTAATCTTGTTTTTTTCTCCTGCAAAACTAGAATGAGGCATGGTGGGATGCAAGTTTTCAATTCCATATCCTAAAGCCACCTCCTCGACAAGATCCATTGGGCCAAAAATATCGGTCCTGTATCTAGGAATTGAGCATGCAATAGTGCTATTTCCCCTAGCATAGGCACCTATCCTGCTTTTTTTGAGTGAAGATACTATTGTTGGAACAGATAGATTGAGACCAAGTATTCTATTTACTAGATCTGGCTGCAAAATCGTGGTTCTTGGTTTTAGGGAAGATAAAGTGTTGCCTAATCCTGAAACTTTGACTGAAAAAAGTTCAAAGCCAGCATTTTGAAGTGTGCTTGCTATTATCGCAAGCGAATCATCTGCGGTATTCTTGTCTGTTGAGGTAATCTCCACTAGAAGGTTTTTGCTTTTCTTTGAGATAGTTGTTAGTGCAGAGTTGATTATTGGTGGAAATGAAATCGTTTTACCATGTGAGTCTAGAATTATCGGAACCTTTTTGGAATCACCCAATATATGACCGTACTTTGTGCCTACCTCAGTCTTCTCCATAATTTCAGATATTGACATCTCAGCAGACGATTCAAGAGGTACAAATCTGTGATCCTTGGTTACCGTACCATAGGTAAGTGGAAATGAAATCTTATCAAGATCATGAATACCAATGGAAGATTTTTTCCTTCTTCTTCCAATTCCGTTATGAAGATCTTCTTGCATCGCGATTATCTGTCTTATCGTTTCGTCATCAAGAGTTCCGTTTTTTGCAACCAACCCTGTTATCAATGGTCTTACTCTGCGAACTGATGGATGAACGTTGATCGTATACTTTGCATTTTTGATTTTAATTTCTGGCATTCCTTTTTTTATGCAGAGTAGTCCTTGCAAACCTAAAGCAATTCCATAATCTGTCGAGTAGTCTGGCCTGTTGGGGCTGTACTCTACAGATATGTGATCATCTGTTTGTTCTTCTATATCTAGCCCTATGAAGGGGAGTTCTGAGATAATTTTTTCTTTTGAGATTTTTCTTCCAACAAGTTTTTGCAATCTATCAAAATACAAAGTAACTACGGGCATTTTGGCACGCTCCTTAACCACGCAAGATTATTGTTGTATAGCTCGCGAACATCATCCAGATTGAATTTTAACATAGCTATTCTTTCAATTCCACCTCCCCATGCAAGAACTGGATTTTTTATTCCGAGAGGTTTTGTAACCTCAGGTCTAAAGATCCCCATACCAAAAAGCTCTACCCATTTGTCAAGCCTTTCGTTATACACCATGGATTGCAAAGATGGCTCCGTGTATGGGAAGAAAGTTGGCCAGAACTTGACTTTCTTGAGTCCTATCTTGTGATAAAATTCTGTTTGTAATCCCATCAAGTCTCTGAGGGTAACATTTTTTCCTACAACTACGCCTTCCACTTGATTGAACTCAACTAGGTGTTTGTAGCTGACCTTTTCATTTCTAAATACTCTGCCTACAGAAAACACTCTTGCTTCATCTGGCTTTTTTTCCGCCAAGTGTCTAATTGTTACGCAAGTAGTATGAGTTCGTAAAACCATCCTCTGGGCTTCTGATAGCTTCCATTGATATTTCCAGCCTCTTTTGTGAGATTCCGATACTTTTTTTATTTGATTTAAGGAAGCTACATTCTTTGCAATTATATTCTCAAGATAGAATGTATCTTGCATTTCTCTAGCAGGATGATCCTGTGGTGTAAAAAGAGCATCAAAATTCCAAAAGCTTGATTGTGCAAGATTTCCTACAATTTCCGTGAAACCAAGACTTGCAAAAATTTCCCTCACTTCATTTATGACGTCGTGTAGTGGGTGGGTTCTTGCCACATAAATTTCTGAAGCTGCAGCTTCCACATCGATTGGTGCAAGAGTAACTTCCTTCCATTTTCCGCTTGCAAGCATTTCGGCCGTAAGTTTTCTCTCCCCTACACTTTCTGTTAGTTTTGTTGCGATTTCAAGTCCTTGCTTTGTAAGATTTACCCTCTTTGATTTTATCGAGTCAAAAACCACGAAGTCTGGTCTTTTTTTCAGAGATTCTAAGGCATCTTTATCCTTTATTTCATCAACCTGTACCTTACTTTTTAGAATGGACAGAAGAACTTCTTCTGCGGAATTAGTTGTCTGATCCTTAAGTGAGATTGTTGTTGAACCGTTTTCCTTTTTGATTTCAACCCAGCCATTCTTTCTTGCATTTGCTATAGCTGCGTTTAACTCCGATTCTGGGAGTATAGTTCTTGCTTCATCAAGAGTACGAACCTTTTGTTGAGCCACATAATTTACAAGTCTTCTCTCAGGTAGTCCCCTCTCAAGTGCATCTTTGCCGTTCTTACCTAGGCTAACAAAAAAAATCTCTGATTCTTTTATCTCTATCAGGTTCTTGTATTTGAGCCACTCTAGTCCCCTTCTTACTTGATCTATTGCTAGCTTTGTACCACTTGCAAGCTCATCGTAGGTTAAACCAGCTGAATCTCTTAGCTTTCTGATTATTTTATGTTCAATCGGATGAAGAACTTGCGACATTATCACAAGGTGCGGAAAAGACTTTTTAAACCTTAACTTAAGGGAATGATGAATGTCAGGTGATGAATTCACGGTTACGCCGTGGAGTGTAGAAGGCGACATTGATTATGATAAGCTTGTGCAAAGATTTGGCACTGAAAAAATTTCGCATGAGCTACTTGAAAAAATGAAAAAAATAACAGGTGACTTGCACCCAATGTTAAAGCTTCAATATTTTTTTAGTCATAGAGATCTTGACAAGATCTTATCTGAATATGAGAAAGGAAACAAGTTCTATCTTTATACAGGTAGAGGTCCTTCGGGACTTGTCCATATGGGACACCTTCTTCCCTGGATTTTTACAAAATATCTTCAGGATAAGTTTGGTGTGAATCTTATCTTCCAGATTACAGATGACGAAAAGTTTCTCTACAGTGATGATAAGTCATTTGATGAAGTTTCAAAATTTACAAACGAAAACATATTGGATATAATTGCAGTAGGCTTTGATCCTAAGCGAACTAAGATTCTAATAGATTCCAAGGACATCAAACAACTGTACCCAATTTCCCTTGAGATAGCCAAAAGAATAACATATTCTACCGTGAAAGCTGTCTTTGGATTTCAAAATTCCACAAACATTGGCATGATAGGCTTTCCTCCAGTACAGGCTGCTCCATGCTTTCTGCCTTCCATCCTAGAAGGAAAACCTACGCCGGTATTGATTCCCGCTGCCATAGATCAGGATCCTTATTGGCGCATCACAAGAGACATTGCTGAAAAGATGGGATGTCCCAAACCTGCTCAGATCCATTCCAAGTTCTTGCCCGGTCTAGGAATGAAAGGTAAGATGTCTTCTTCGATTCCTGAAACTGCAATCTTTACCACTGATGAAGAGGATATAGTAGCAAAAAAAATTTCAAATTCGTTTACTGGAGGTCAGCCAACTGTTGAAATGCAACGAAAGCTTGGAGCCAATTTCAATATTTGTCCCGTCTTTTGGTACCTAAGATACTTTTTTGATTCTGAAAAAGAATCTGATGAGCGAGCAAGAAAGTGCAAAGGTGGAGAATTGCTTTGTGGTGAATGTAAGTGCGATCTAGAAGATGCCACAAAACCTTTCATAACAGACTTTAAGAAAAAAAGGGAAAAAGCAAAAGATCAAGTCAAGAAATTTATATTTCAATAGTATAAAATGAAAAAAAAGATTATTTGTGATGACACGTACGAGGCTCAGAAACTCGCAGGGTTAATTTATGTTAAAGAAGATATGGAGACGTTCATCACAGGAATTTTAGAGATAGTAGATAACGAGCTGATTGTATCACTAAAGGACAAATCCGCACACAGCATTCTTTTAAAAGACCAACTTGAGGCAGAAGCATTTGCAGATTTTATTCAGTCTATCATAGAAAAGAAGCATAGGATAACAAACACGATCGTAAAAGAGAATACGGTGGAAATCACAAAGGAATGAACTATACCAGAGCCTTATTCATTTCATCAGTCATTATTTCCTGAACCTTAAGAAAATAGAGCCTTGTCGAGTATGGCATTTGGTCTATGCTATTATCTACTGCAATCATAAAATATCTCACAGCTCGTTTAGATATATCCAGATTAAACTTCATGTACAAAATAGGGTCTTGTTTTACGTTTATCTTGTCAACCAGCCAAGGTGGAGCCATCTCTTTGGCATCTGAAACAACCTTCGTGTACCAATATGCTATGTTTTCTGGGTCAAGACCCTGCTTCAGTCCTTTCACGTCAGCGGAGATCTTGCCTAACATTTGGTCTGTGAGCTCTTTCAATGTGTCATGCTACAACAATTCTGTTTTATCACAACTACTCAAAGATAGAAAAGTTGTTTGTCAATTCAGAGCACGTTGCCGTCAGGATCTATTTCAGACTTTTTGATTCTTGTTGTTGAGATGCGTTTGCCATCTTTTGCAAGAGCCATTGGAACCGTAATAATTTTTACTGGCCCTAGATTTTTCTGCGCTCTTAATTTGTTTAGTACCTCTCCTTGTCCTATTGTCTCTGCGCTTACAACAAGAGCTTCGACATTTCCTTCCAGCACTGCTGGTCCAAAATCATCTTCAAGTTTACTTATTTCATAATGTGTCCTCGGAAAATTCTTTTTAATGGCAGATTGAAGTTGTTCTAATCGCTGAGAATAATTGTGAATAAGTTTTTTCCCTTTTTTTGTAGCAAGTTGATCGCTTGTAAGACCTATTATAACTTTTGATGAGATAGAAAATCCTTTTTGCAAAAGAGCAATGTGGCCCTTATGTATTATATCAAAGGTTCCACCAAGTGCGACAAGCTTGAATTGCAACATAAGTTAGATAGAATTCTTTTAAATTAACTCTACTGTGACTTTACTAACAAGACGTTTATGTCTAAGCTTGGGGTTGAAAGAGCAACAAAATCTGGATCCCATACGTATACTTCTACAAAAAATTGCCCTTCACTCTCAGGAACCCATGTTACTGCAGGGGTTTGTTTCCCTGTCCCAACAAATATGCCCTGTGCTGAGCCAATAAATTCGACTGCTCCTCCGAATCGTTTTATCTGAACATAGCAAACATATGGTTGTGCAGACTGCTCACCACCGAATTGTTTAGAAATTTCGTTTGTTATGACAACCTTACCACCTACTGGAATAGTAGAGTACTTGTTTCCATTCGGATCAGTAACTGAAACTTTGTCTATTTTAGCAAGTGAGTTTAATGCAATATTGATTGATGTGACATCAACCATTCTTGACTGATATTGATCAGATTCTGCAATAAGTTTGTACGATTTTGCATCTGAGTTTGGTTTAGAAGTTATGTTAAAGTTTGAGGTCTTTCCAGCTGTTATATCATTTGTTTGTAGTTCAGCTGTTGCGACGTCTACCACCCTTGCAAAAGAATCGTATGAGACCAAGTAAACATTTGTTTCAGTTGATAGTATTGTGCCTGTGTTTGTTACAGTTCCTGAAAGTACCAGTTTATCAGAAATTTCCATGGTCCCAGGTGTAATATTCAGTAGCTGCTGTCGTGAGGGTGAAGAATTAAAGCCAGCCAAATTAACCTGAACTCGCGTGATATTGGGATCTGGTTTTGTTGAACTTATGGAAAATGGGATTTTTCCACCGGAAGGAACGACTTTGAGCAGGGTTGTACCAGTCTTAAACTCCAGTATCTTATCTTTGTCATCATAAAAAGTAACGCCTATCTTGACATTTGTTACTGGAAAATTGTTCTTGTTCTGAACCTCACCCAATACCACAGTGGTACCATCATCAGTTTTGTAACTATAGGGAGAAAGGACCTGGACAGTTAATGTATTATCTGAGGGAAGATACTGTGCCCACGCCACGCTGGCTGGAAATATTGATATCAAGATAATGGGGAAAAGGGCCAGTTTCATATTACTAAATATGTCTTAGAAGCAATTAATCATATACTGCATATCATAATCTAAACAACGTACGTCACAAGGTTTTACAAAAACATCCGTTATGACAAAAATTAGAAAAAGTGTGCAGGGATTCTATAATCTACTTTCTCTTTCTCATAGCGGTAATTACACACCAGTATACCAAACCGGGTGCCAATCCCACTATCAATGGAACATATACTCCTATTTCTGAGCCTGCCAATTCTATTATCTCCTATTGAGCAGTAAATCAATTAATATTTAAATCCATCTTTCCTGCCCCCACTTTTTCAAAAGTAATAATAAAAAAATATGATGCGGCCAAACCTCTTTTATTCCATATTTATAAGATTAGATAAAGATGGACTGGAGGGGATTTGAACCCCTGACCCCCCGCGTGCAAGGCGGGTATTCTACCGCTGAACTACCAGCCCATCGTATGGATTGCCAGCCGTGTGGATTTTAATTGTTGCCTTCTTTGGGCAAAGATTTTATTGTTAATCATTAGCACAATTTTGTATGGTATTGCTCAAGTCCGAACTTGTCCTAAAGAATGGCGATAAAGCACCAGATTTTGAGCTATCGGGTATAGACGACAGAAAACACTCCCTTTCAGATTTCAAAGATTACAAAGGCATGCTTGTTGTATTCATGTGCAATCATTGTCCCTATGTCCAGGCAAAGACAAAGGCATTAGTCGAAATCTACGAGAAGTTCAAGGGCAAAGTAGCTATGATAGGGATAAACAGCAACGATCCTACTAACTATCCAGATGACAGCTTTGAAAACATGAAGAAGTTTGCAAAAGAAAGGGGAATTAGATTCCTTTATCTTGTTGACGAAACACAAGAAGTTGCAAAAAGATATGGGGCTGTGTGCACACCAGATCCCTTCCTTTTCGATAATGAAAGAAGACTTGTGTTTCATGGTAGGATAGACAACGCAATGAAACCAGAAGATGCTGCTACCGAAAAAACAATGATTCTTAATATAGAAAAGACGTTGCAGGGGAAGAAAATCGAGAAAGATTTTGAACCCTCTATTGGATGTTCAATCAAGTGGAAAAGCCAGCAAACTTAAATGACCGTTGATTTGGAAAATTTCTTGGGCCGATAGCTCAGCTTGGCTGGAGCGTTCGACTGATAATCTTATTCAGATATCGAAAGGTCGTGGGTTCGAATCCCATTCGGCCCATTTTCTCTCATAGAAAAGACTTATCTTATTCATGAATCAACGAACGAACAGACTGATGGAAGAGAAATTCGTTACGATCGATACCAACAAGATAAGGTATCTGGAAGAGGGGGAGAGTAGCAAAAACGTCGTCTTGGTACATGGCCTTGGAGCATCGGCTGAAAGATGGGAATACGTAATTCCACATCTTAGTAAAAAATACCATGTTATTGCTCCAGATCTAATCGGTTTTGGCTACAGCGATAAACCTTCAGTCGATTATACTCCCGAATTATTTATCAAATTTTTCTTTGACTTCTTAAATTCTATCGGTCTTAGTAAGGTAAGTTTGGTCGGTTCGTCACTTGGTGGTCAAATCGTGGCCGAGTGCGCCGGTACCCAGGATAAAAGTATCGAAAAGATAGTCTTAGTATCGCCTTCTGGATTTATGAAGCATTCAACTCCTACCTTGGACGCATACATGATGGCAGCACTATATCCAACTCAGGATGCCGCAAGGACGGCCTTTCAAATGATGGCTGCGCCAAATAAGCAGATAGACAATCACATAGTAGAGAACTTTGTCCAGAGAATGGCGCTTCCGAACGCAAAGATGGCCTTTATGTCCACGGTACTTGCCCTAAGGAACTCTGCAGACGTTGGAAAAAAGCTTGAGAGCATAAGTGTGCCTACACTTATCATATGGGGAAGGCATGATTCGCTAATCCCCATAAAATATTCTAAAGAATTTATTTCATCAATAAAAAATTGTAAATTCGTTACAATGGAGGAGTGTGGCCATACACCATACGTGGAAGAACCTGAGAAATTTTCAAAGATACTTCTTGATTTTCTAGGTCACTGATTGGTAATTAATGGTAATTATTACCAATAAGTATATATAACCTGTGGATCAATTAAAACCAATGACTGGTAATAGTAGCCAATACGATCCAACTGAAATGTTCAAGGACTGGATCCAAAAAGGTGGAAAAGCGCAACTAGAGTTCATGAAAACATTTGGTTCAATGATGAACGTGCAAAAGCAAGGATTTGATCCTGTAGAAACTCTTAAAGAAATCGCAAGTAAAGGCGCAAAGGCGCAATCTGATTTTATGGAGAATCTTGGAAGCATGCAATCAAAGACAGTAGATAATGCATTCAAACTGGCGCAATCGATGCCACAGTTTGTTTCTTGGGGAGCATTTAAAACATCAGTTGGAAGCAATGGAAGAATTTCAATTCCCGAAGCTGAAAGAGATGCTCTTGGACTAAAAGAAGGAGATTTGGTTCAAGTAGTAATCATTCCTATCGAGAAAAAAATTAAAAAATAGGAGGTGAAATGATGAGTAAGACAACAGCACAAGAATCAAAAGAGATCTATGCAGTAGCAAAGCAAAACGTTGAAAAATACTTTGATGAAGTAGAGAAAACCGTACCACAATATCTTCAATCAATAACAAATCTACAGCAAGAATACATTTCAGCATGGAAGAATGCAGTTGAATCAGCTATTTCTTTACAGCAAGAATTTGTAAACAAATCTGGTATCAGCACCAACGTTCCATCTGCAGTACTGAAGATGATTAACGATACAACTGAAGAGGCAATCAAACTGCGAACAGTACAAAACAAGGTTGTACTAGCGGCAATTGATACAACTAGACAGAATGTTAAGACCTTCAATGACAACGCAAAAGCATTTGCTGAATTGAACAACAATATTGCACAATCTTGGATCTCTGCGTTTACACCTACACGAAACTAGAGTAGGTTTAATCCTTCCTTTTTTATTTAACAGATCTTTCTTTTAGCCATTGACCCAGTTCAGGAAGTACCTTTTTCTGTGAAAATGAGCTGGCTATCATTCCAACATGACCTGTTGGGTAAACCCTGAGGGTTTTGTCCTCACTTGAGACTGCATAATGTATGGGCATGCTACATTCAGGCGATACCAAATGATCACCCACAGCCACCTGAGTAAATATTGGCATGGAGTGTCATTTACCCACTTTTCAACACGCAGAAAATTGTCAACGTATACCTTGTCCTCTATGTTTTTGAAAAAATTTATGTACTTCTCTATTCCTTGCTCAAATGGTTTAAGGACCGAAAAAACATAGTACATAAATTCTGGTGGCATATTTCCGATCGTCTCCACCATCTTATCTACATCTACATGCTTGGCAAGATTACCTACTACCGTCGTATCTCGTTTTCCGTCAATGACAGGTGCAGTAAGAATCAAGTTTTTGACCTTCTTTGTATGTAGTGCTGCATAGATTGTTGCTAACGTACCGCCCGTACAGTATCCTTGCATAGATACGCTATCTACTGATGCTTCTTTCATGACGAATTCTACACAGTTATCAATGTAGCCATTTACATAATCATCAAATCCTAGGTATTTGTCAAGGTTTGTGGGGGTTCCCCAATCTATCATGTATATATCATAACCTTGGTCCAGTAGGTTTCTAACCCAACTCTTCTGAGGGTGAATATCGAAAATATGCCATCTATTAATGAGAGCATATACAATAACAAGCGGTACTTGATGTTGTTTTTGTTTAGGTTGATTAAAGTGTAGGAGACGAACCTTATCTTCTGAATAGGCAACATCATATGGAGTCATATCAAGACTTATTTCATCAGGTGCCGGCATCATTTTTGGCGCCTCGATTATATTTTTATTGAATTTTAGAAATTCTTCGATGACTTTTGGATCTAATTTTAATTCATTTTCCATGCTAGTTCACTTTGTTTTGCCTATCGCTCTTCTCCAGCTTGCTTACCCTCTTTCTTAACAAATGTAATTCCTTATAAATTTCATCGATGTCATTTTTGGTTGGCAAATTGGCTGTTTCAAGCAACGTTGAAAGCATATTATTCCAGTGCTTAGAAAGTTCCAGCTCGCTTGATATTAGTTTGCCGAAATTTTCACTAAATGTCTGTGAATCAAAAAGTTGGGTAAAATCATTTTCAAAAATGTCAATCCAAACTCGTTTTGATGCATCAAGGTGTTCCATGTCTTGTGGGATCTCTGGAATTTTCTTATTAACTCGCTTTTGTGCCTCCATCCAAGTGTCTGAAAGTTGTTTGTAGTACTCGGTAAGCCTTTTATTAAATTCAATTAAATCATCATTTGCTTCTATCATTTCGGTTGCAAGTTTTTTTGCTTGTAGAGCAAATTTACGCATGGGGCCGGCTGAGCTAAGAGCGGCCGGTTTGCTTGCCATAAGATAGATTAGATCAGTCCAAAATAGAGAGAGATGCTTATAGTATTCCAGACTCTTTGTGTAATCGGACTCTGTTCCCATATTAAAGTCAGATAAGAGATCTCAATAAATAGTTCGGCTTTTATAATTTCTTATATTGATATCATACAAATTAACAAAAAGTATGCTATCTTATAGGATGAGACAACGTGGATTTTGAGGCAGTTTGCAAGAGTGTCATGGACATTGATCCCAAGATAAGATTTGCTGGAATGATAAATGATAAGGGCAGGCTGATAGCAGGGGGAATGAAAGAAGATAGGAAACCTCTTGAGGATGCAAGAGATGACGAGATGCTTTTCATGGAATTGGTTTTGCGAACCAAGATGAGGCGGGAATTTGACCAGCAGCTAGGTAAAGTAAAGTTTGCAATGTCATATAGGGAAAAAGCTATTGTGATGAGCTTTCCGTTAGATGAATATGTCATGTTGATCTCTGCTGAAAAGGGCTTGGATTTTGCGGATGTTGCCTTTAAAATAATAAAGATTTTAGGTACTTAAAGCTGCGAAGTTTCATAAACTGTCTGACACCACTGCAAGGCAGTTTCAAGATTTTCTGTTACAAAATCTGCCTTTGCCTTTGTTTTTTTAGCAAGCTTTGTACAAAGAGCTAGACGCAAAGATTTTCCGAACTTCATCTTAATTGAATTGACTGCTTCAGAGAAAAACTTGAGTCCATTTTCTGTGGATGAGAATACAATTATTACCATAAGACCTTGCCTCCTATCCCACACTTTGTTTAATAATTTTTGTAAATCGATGTCGAACATAACATCAATTGCAGAAGACATATCACCAAGTTGTGAGACCTTCCATCCTCCAATATGAAATGCTGCCGAAGCTGCTTGCGATAATAGTAAACCGTTAGTATCAGCAGAAAAGATAACTGCATTCTTTTTAGAATCAGCTTCAATCTCAGCTAATGTAAAAAGCTGGATAGAGGAAGAAATTATTCCATCAAAAAAATTTTTTTCCGATTTACCCGTTTTACCTTTCTCAAATGAATCCTGAACTGTCTCTATAGCAGACACGATTACCTCTGTGATTAGTTTTTTTTGGTCGGCTCCTGAATAAATTGAATTTCTCAACAGGTTGTAAGCCTCCTTGTGAGATCCTGTTAGTAGATATTGCATGAATCTGTTTTTTACTTGATAAATGTCCGCAGGAAAACTAAGTTTGTCTACTCCCTCCTGCATAAACCATAACGTTACACTTCCTACTTTTTTTTGTCTCACAAGACCCTCTGCTGAGAATATGTTAAGATATTTTGCCATAGTGATTCTGTTAACTCCGATCTTTTCGGCAACCTCAGTACCTGATAAACCAGTCTTTGAATCGCGTAAAGTATCTATCAACTTCTCTTTTATCTTCTCGATTTGGTATCCGCGAACCACAGCTTTGGAAAATGTTACTCATGTATAAAGCGTTGCTCAATAGAAAATCACAAAGTTTTCTTGTGTCTTAACAACTTTTGATAACTTTGTACCAGCAAGAACATCTTTACATAAAAATAAATCAACAGGTAGTCGACATTTAACGACTACCTGTTGATCCGGTACTTTGGCATGGTCTGTAGTGTGTTACGAGCGCACTAATTTTCTAAATTCTCATTACAGTAAATAAAAAATGCGTAGTAATAATACTAAATACTTAAAAACGGCTCTCAAAAACTAATTCTAAAATTCAGTTTGAATCGAGATACGAATCTAATTTTTAATTCGAGTATGAGCTTTTCTGATTGTGATTATCCTGTTGATTAAAATTTTTTTAGCTCTAACTTTTTCCAGAGTTGGAGGATATGCTTTTCTTTACAATGTTTTAATTGAATTTTGAGATTTTACATCTCTGCTCTATTAGTTTACATGTTAGTCTCATAACAAACACTCCAGAAACATTAAATAGTTGTATACTTTAAAGTACGGTACCAGGTAAGTAAAATGCCAAAAGCAGGATTCAAATCAATAACTGTCTCAGAAGTCGTATACAACAAGTTCCATGATGTTTACAAGAAGAATAGACAGGAACTTGCAATGAAGGGTATCAATAGTTTTGCTGGATACATCAAAAACAGAATTGCAGAGGTTGCAATCCAAAATGGTGAACTCTACTGTATGCTTTGCGAGGAAAAGGACTGTTTCCATATCGGTTTCGTGTTTTCACTTCCTGATGTTTACGAAGTTCTAAATGCTAGGGGAATAAAGCATCAAAGATAAAAAAAGATGCAGGAGGTGGGATTTGAACCCACGAACCCCTAAGAGACGGGATCACCCATTTTTTACGATCTTAAGTCCCGCGCTTCCAAATACTAGGCCTTCTTTGGCCAGGCTCGGCGACTCCTGCGTTTTATTAGCTTAAAGTTGTAGAAATTAAACGTTTTATGAAAAATTTTTTTGAAACCAAGTAAGGTTAATAAGGAATTCATAGAAGCGAACTTGTCATGCTTCGATAGCTCAGCCTGGTAGAGCGTTACCTTGGTAAGGTAAAGGTCGCGGGTTCGGATCCCGCTCGGAGCTTTTCCTTATCTAAAACATTTCACTCACTTTCTAATATCAAAATTAAATTATCTAATAATTCATGAATTCTATTTTTTACACCATCAAGGATTTTTCTAATTTCATCATTTTGAATTCGAGCTTCATGTATTTTTGCGTTTTTAGAAGCATAATCAATACCATGCTTGGCTATAAACTCATTAAACTTGTCAATAAACGGACTATGTATTGTGATCGAGTTGGAAGTTTCTATCTCTTGTATTGATTGATAGATTGAGGATTCACCAAAAAGTTCTACAATGTCAGCTGGTAGCGAAATTTTGTTTCCATAAAGATCATAAAATATCCATGGCGTCTTTCTATATGGTGGAAGATTGTGGTAAAGTTGTTCTCTTGTCTTGTATTTAGCAAGATATCCGTTTAACTCCAAATCTATCCATTCATTCTTTTCAACAATACCCAGATATTTGCAGATAGTTTTACACGCTAAAAGTATATCGTGTAAAGATTTTTTTTCTTCTAAAATATCAACACTCAGAATTTTTGCCAGCTTTAAAGCTTCTTCCTTTTTGGGAGACATATGATGATTCAACTTTATTGAGAAAGTATATGATTTTACCGTCTTGATTGTCTCAAGTTACGAATCGCTCTCATTGACTATGATTAAAAAATATTGCTCACTGTGTGATCTTTTGTTGTCATCTAACAGGAAATAAAATTTTACAATCACTGTTTATTGAAACAACAATACAGCCAGATTCTAACTGTTACACCAAAACCATTTGTCAAATGGGCCGGAGGAAAGAGACAGCTTCTTTCCGTATTGGCTCAGCATGTGCCAGAAAAATTTGAATTGTATTTTGAACCGTTTTTAGGAGGTGGTGCTTTTCTCTTCCATCTAATTTCTAAAAATAATAGTTTAAAGTGTAATGTGTCAGACCTGAATTCTAATTTAATTTTGTCATATGTTACAATTCGGGATAGAGTAGAGGAGCTAATTGCAGCTTTGGAGATACATTCAAAAAATTATTTTAAAAATCCAAAGCAATACTATTATCAAGTAAGAGAGAGCAATCCGAAAAATCAAATAGATAAGGTTTCTAGACTTATTTTTCTAAACAAAACTTGCTTTAATGGATTGTATAGAGTGAATAGTAAAGGAAAGTTTAACGTTCCTCTTGGAAAATATACAAACCCAAACATAGTAAACAAAGAAAATCTTCTAGCAGTAAGCTATGTCCTGCAATCAAAACATATTTCGATAAAATGTCAGGACTTTACAAAAGCTCTGGAGAATGCACAAAAAGATGACTTGGTCTATCTGGATCCTCCCTATCAGCCTACTAGTGACACGGCACACTTTACAAGCTATACGGATGAGAGCTTTGATTACAAGGATCAACAAAGACTGTTGGCTACGTTTGAAAAATTGGACTCTAAGGGATGCAAGGTGATGCTATCAAATTCAAAATCAAATGAGATTTTGGATCTATTTTCTGCCCATTCTAAGAATATTATTGAGGTAAACTCAAATCGTTTTATAAATTCTGACTCAAGAAAAAGAACTGGTCACATAGAGCTTTTGATCAAAAATTATTGAAGATTTTGAGTTTCTAGACTGCATAAAAATTATTTCTGCAAAAAAATTAAGCAACATCAAAAGATTTACGCACAGCGTAAGTACAAACGAAAATAAAGTAAAAGGAAAGGGAAGTTTAGTCCCACTTACTCCAAGCTGCCATCCATCTGTACGTCCACGTTGTCAGTTTACAGCCCAAGGCTGTCATTGTAACTGACAGTACAGCACCGGCTCCAGCACCTAGTGCAACCGGACTGTTATAGAACTTGCCTACTTGGGGTTCTATAGGAGTCATGTACGGAGGCAAAGTTGGTCTTGGATATTTGAATGCAGTCTCTAGCGGGTCGTCAATCGTCAAGAGGTTGATCATGTTGAACAATGGCAGAGACATTCCGACAAGTACACCGCCCATTAGTATCAGCGAGTGCTTATTCTTCTTTGTAGCCCAGTATACCAAATCCAACAACATTGCTGATGGAATCCATACTGGCGTTACTATGAAACTATATGGATATCCTAATCCAAACCAAGCACATTTTGCAACCCACGTATACACTGTCATTATCAGTGCATAGTATGTTGCCGTTCCTGGAACTCCCGTGAAGGTGAGATAGTATGCTGCACCTACGCAGAGCATGAGTGTCTGTGATATAGAAAATATCACAAAGGATGTCCAAGCCCAGTCACTGTAGAATATGTAGTCTCCAGCGTTAATTGTCAACAGCGTAGAGTTGACTGCAACCACTACTATAAACAAGTAGTGAGTACACCTTCTAAGCCAGACCATTATCCACTAGAGAAAAGGGCAGATATATAAAATTTTATTTACGCTTTATACTCTGCTCACTTTACAGTTAGTCAAGATTCTATAAAAAGAAAGAAGAAAATGATATTGCTAGCCGTTTACGAACGCGACTATCAGGACCGTTGCAACTGCTACAGCAGCCAAAACACCCGCTACTACCCCATTACTGTTCTTTGACGAACCCTCTTCTCCTACCTTAACACAGAATAGGTATCCAATGCCCTCAATAATGGACAACACAATAAACGCAAAATGACCACTCTGTGAGGGATATGCCCATGGATAGTAGTAATAACCGACTGCAGTTCCTCCAAATGTTGCCAACCAAGCAGCAATGAATGAAGCAGTGAATATTCCCAAGTAGTTTTGTATCGGCCTGCCGATCATCTTGCTGACGTCGGAACTTGTTCCACCGCCGCCAGAACCAAACCCTTTTGGTAGAGTCATTTGGCAATATAATAGTCCGTATACTTTTAAGTCTTTCCTGAAATGAGAGGAAAAGATGGCTTCCGCTATAAGGTTATTAAAAATAAAAAAAATGCGTTTTTACGCACTTTTCTATGGGATGGATCTGCTGTACAGTTTGCCCTCTAAGGCCATCTTGTACATCTCAGCCACATATGGGTTCTCACCTGGGGTCTCTGCTCCAAGCTCGACCAGTCGTGCGTATACTCTAACCACATAGGCCAGAGCGCCCATGAAGGCCACTACCACACCCATATTGAACATCCAGTGGTTTGGTACTGCAAAGATCTCCTCTACATACCAGAAGTGCCACATCTCGTTGACGCCGATTGTGAACATGGTTGCCAGATAACCTAGGATGGTTAACTTAAGGCCAGTGTTCATGGAGTTGTTTGGACCCCTCAGAACCGGCACCTTTCTGTCATAGATAGCTACCGAACCCCAGCCCAGTGGCAGTGCCACAAAGTGGCTGTATAGCCACCAGTGTGCTGGTGTAAATGCGCTATCTCTAATAGAAGTTTGATGTAGCGAGCCGTCGACAAAGTTGTCTACTTCCACGGACGCAGCTGTAGATCCCATTGCGATGACGATCATCCAGATCTTTTTTAGTCTCTGGATCTCGACTTCTTTTGGAATCAGTGCTGGCATTTGTGCCATGTATATCCACATGCTTCTTCTATATATAAAGGAAGAGACACGCGGTGTATAATTTTTAGTCTATTAAACTAATAATTTCCATACTATTATTATGAAATTTTGAATTATGTTCAATATAAAATAAGAAAAAAATAACATAAAAAATTTCGCCTACCATGTTATACGTTGATGTTAAGCATGTTTTTTCTCAAGATTTTAAATTTTCGTGCTTGACAAAAGGCAAAACATATATCGATGTTCTTTCTGTGATGGAATAGTTACGGGATATGACAAATAAAAAATTAATCATAGCAGCACTTGGTGTGATAATAGCACTAGGCGCCATAGGCCCTTCTCTGAGTCAACTGCTTCAGCAAGCAGAAGCACATGGAGTACAGGCGCAACTTCAAAGCCGTTTCGTTAGGATCGAGGATGAAACATGGTCAAAGCAATCTGTTCAGACGGGAGAAACTCTTGTTGTAACAGGAAAGCTTGTAAGCCTAGTTCAACGAGATCTAAGAGGGTGGCTTTCGGTATTCGCCGAATCATCAAATGCTGGTAATAGATGGGAGTTTGTAGCAAGAGATCCCCCAGGTAACGTATTTGATGTACCAGCAAACGGTATTGTTGACTACTCTCTAACAGTGAAGGCCTTAGAACCAGGAGTTTATCACATGCACACGCAGCTTAACTTGGCCAGCATTGGGCCTGGGCTAGGTCCAGGACAGACAGTGGTGGTTACGGGCGAGAAGATCCTAAAACCAATTCCATGGACAAATATTGCCTACCAGTCAATAATTATTTCAATTGGTTACGTGGTAACGTTTGCAACTAGACCGTGGCAAGTGATCTAAAAATTCCCCTTTTCATTTTCTACAGGTTTGTTCTACGCTATAGTCTATTCTGCTTGGATGCCGATTTAGATTGTTAGTATAGCATTCTAGAATGCAAAACAAACGTTGAACTCTTGACACAATCAATATAACTCGAGTAACCAAAAGGGCCCTTATGATCTGGCCTGGAATGGGCGATCCAGCTAAGCGCAAAAAGAACATCAAATTTCTTATTACTACTGCAGCAATTGCAATAGGAATTGGCCTACTAAGCATTACTGTGCAAAGTCAAATTTCTGCAGATGATCCTCTAAAGCAGTGCATCAACAACCGCCATACAAAATACAAAATTTCTGCTACTTTAGAAGTTATAATTGATGGAAAGAAAGCAGACATACCTGCAAAGGTAGGATTTGCTCAGGGCTGTCAAAAGTCACTTTATACTCTTTCAGATGACGGGACAATCTATGCAGAATGGGACAAGGAATATCCCTTTGAGATAGGACATTTTCTTTGGATTTGGAAGTTTCCGCTGCGCGACATGGATGAAGTCAAGTCAAGCGTTCTTGTAAATGGAGTAAAGTCCCCAGACTTTATTCATGCCAAGCTTGAAAACGGTTACCACTACAAAGGTGTCTTTGTTTCCAAAGGCGCAGAAACACCAAAAGACCGTGATTTCTTGCCACCCGATTCGAATATCAAATAAATTCAGATTCACTACGAGATTATAAAAATAATGAAAAGAATGGGAATTTACCAGTATTTTCCGTTATCAGGTATCAGACCGATGCCTTCTTTTTCAAAGTGCTTGTCAAGTTCTGCTACCCATCTTTCTCTGGTATCTCCACCAAGACCATGTACTCTAAGCCAGAATGCAATTACTCCTAACAGGAATACTGCAAACATCATGGTTCCAAATATGTAGACCATCACGTCGTAGAATAGTGGGTCATATGCTGGACCAATCTGGCCTGTGAAGTGGGACAGAATACCTACGAGCATAGCAAATAACACGCTCATAGTTTATGAAAGCAATTTACGTACGATATATACATTTCTGTCTCAATTCAAACCTCTACAGCCACTGCTACATGAAAATAACAAAATAAGAAAAGGGATGAAGATCTATTTAGCGAACCTTCCGGATCTTGACTTTACCACAAAGGCTATTGCAATTCCACCGAACACGGCTCCTGCCACAATAGAGCCACCAACTACTCCTTGAAGGTCTAGGTATGGAGTGCCTGAACCTGTGTGTGGATTCTCTGCCGCTTTTTGGACTTTAGCCTTGGCAAGTTTCAATTGTTCCTCTAATGTTATATGTCCTCCTCCGCCAACTCCTGCGTATTGCGCGGCAGCCATAGGGAGCAAGGATGTTACAACAAAGAGTGCCAGTATGGTTGCACCAATTAGTATAGGTTTATTCATATCATGCACCTTGTCAGAAAATGACTGACCTTGATATTTAACTTTTGTGTCAGTGTTAAAGAATTCTGGAAAAAAGAAGTAACGTTTATGTTTTGCCCCCAAACCATGCGACCTGTGGGACGACTCCATTCACATAGACACGGTCAATCGCACTCTATAAGACCTACCACTCTAAAATCGCCCAACTGGGTTAAGCAGACCCCTGAAGAAATCGAAGAATTGATTGTAAAGTATGCAAAAGAGGGGCTGACTACAAGCCAAATAGGAGTAAAACTTCGTGATCAACATGCAATTCCTCTTGTCAGACCAATAATAAAAAAATCTGTCAAGCAAGTACTTGAGGAAAAGGGAATCAAGTCAGACATGCCAGAAGATCTGAACAATATCGTAAACAAAGCTCTTGGCTTGCAAAAACACCTTAGGACCCATAAATCAGATCGAAGAAATGTCAGATCCCTTGAACTTTTAGAAGCAAAGGTTCACAGACTTTCTTCATATTATAAGAAAATAGGTCGCATACCCGATACTTGGAAATATAAGTCAGTCATTGCTCAACTTGAGTAATGGCAAATAAACTTGATGGGGCACTTTCTTATTTTCACGACAGGGTCTCCGATTGCATAAAAACAAATAAGAACATTTCAGTAATAACTCACCTTGATTGTGATGGAATAACATCTGGCAGCATAGTGACAAGGTCTCTCATAAGAGCTGGTGCCAGATGCACTGTACGCACTGTTAATGATTTTAATAAAAATTTGATTGAAAAAATGAAGAGTGATTCTAGGGAATTTCACATCATAACAGATCTGGGTGGCGGGTTCGCAAAAGATCTTGATTCGGAATTAAATGACAACTGGATAGTTGTCGATCATCATCAGATACCAAAAGAGGAATTTGACAACGAGCGTGTTATCAACGCATGGAAATTCGATATTGATGGAGGAGTTGAAATTTCTGCCGGCGGAATGGCGTATCTAGTTTCACAAGCTTTGCACAAAGAGAATACTGACCTTGCATGGATTGCTGTTGTTTCAGCGTTAGGAGACAGACAGGATCAAGGAGAAAAGAAATCATTTTCTGGAATTAATTTAGAGATTGTTTCTACTGCCAAAAAGAATGGCCAAGTTGAAATTGATCTAGACATATTACTTGTTGGAAGAGAGACAAGACCTCTTCCTGATGCCTTGGCATTTACATCTCATCCCTTCATAGAAGGTCTCACGTGGAATCGAGATGCATGTCTAGCTTTGTTAAATTCTTCTGGGATCAAGCTAAAGGATGGAAGTAGATGGCGGGTCCCCGCTGAGCTTACGGAAGATGAAAAAAGAAGCCTTCTTGAAGCAATTTCAAAATTTACGTCAAGCAAAAATGCAACACAAATAATGGATGAGCTTGTTGGCTACACCTACACCCTTTCTGGAGAGGATAAACGCAGCTTTTTGCGCGATGCCAGGGAATTTTCCACTATGCTAAATTCTTGTGGCAGAATTCGTAAAGCGGGAATAGGAATTGCCATCTGCTTGGGTGACAGAACTAAAATGCTCGAAGAGGGAGAAAACATTCTTCTAGAATACCGTACTCTTTTGAGAAACTATATGAACGCGCTTGCAAGTGAGAGATGGAGAGTAGTGGATAACGGTCAATACTTGATGGTAAATGGAGAGGGACTGGTGCCAGAAAATATGACTGGAGCAGTATCCTCGCTTTTGGGAGGCTCACAAAAAAATACCGGCAAGATAATCATACTAAGGACAAATGGGGAAGATGGCACGATAAAATTCTCGTCAAGAAAATCTACTGGCTGCAAATCCGAAGTAAATCTAGGATTGCTAATGCGAGCATGTGCCGCAAAGGTTTCTGGAGCAGGAGGAGGACATGGTGCAGCGGCAGGAGCTAGGATAACCAAAGACAAATTGGACGAATTTTTAGATTGTTTGGAAGAAAATGTCTCTAGATTGCAAAGTCCAGATCTATCTAAATAATCTTACACCTCAAAAAGCTGAAGCTGTACGAAAAGCTATAGAGCCTGATAACGTTAACTTTCCAGAAAACCTTTCTTTACATATTGAGAATGTTAACAACTCACTTGTATTCACATTTCATGGTAAAGGAAATATACGAACGTTGATCTCTACTATTGATGAAGTTCTTGAACACGCACAGATCGTACTCAGAGTGACTAGTTGATGCTTGATCCGAAAATTCTCCGAGAAAGCCCAGACACCATTAGAAAAATGTTAAAGGATCGAGCGATAGAGTTTGCGCTTGATGATTTAATAAAGTTGGATAAAGAACGAAGGGAGCTGATAATAAAAACGGATGAGCTCAGAAAAGAAAAAAATGACATTTCATTAGAAATTGCAGAGAAAAAAAAGAGTGGCAAAGATGCAAGCTCGCTTATAGAAAAGATGAGAAAAGTATCTGAAACTCTTTCCAAACTAGAAATTGTTCAGAACAAAACAGAGTCTGAATATGAGAAACTTGCTCTGAGAATGCCTAACCTGATCCACGAATCTGTCCCTAGAGGAAAAGACGAAGCTTTCAACAAGGAAGTAAGGCGCTGGGGCAAAGTCCCGCAATTTAACTTCAAAGTCAAAGATCATATCGACATTTCACAAAATCTTGATCTTGTTGATTTGGAGAGAGCTGCAAAGGTTTCAGGCGCTAGATTTTATTATTTAAAAAATGAACTTGTAAAGTTAAACCAGGCACTTATTCAATTTGCCTTAGATTTTCTTTCTGAGAAAAACTACACGCCAATACAAACACCATATTTGATAAACCGATCGTCAATGGAAGGTGCAATAATAGCAGAGGATTTTGAAGACGTAATTTACAAAGTAGAAGGAGAGGATCTATATCTAATTGGTACGTCAGAACATGCTCTTGTATCAATGCACGCAAATGAGATTTTAGATGGAAAGCTCTTGCCAATAAGATATGTAGGTGTCAGCCCTTGTTTTCGAAAAGAGGCTGGTGCTCATGGCAGAGACCAGAAGGGGATTTTTCGAGTACATCAGTTTGAAAAAGTAGAACAGTTTGTTTTTTCAAGACCGGAAGAATCCTGGAATGAACATGAAAGAATGCTTTCCGTCGTTGAAGAGTTTTATCAAAAACTGGAGATACCATATAAAATTGTACTTTTATCCAGTGGAGATTTGGGCAAGATCTCTGCAAAGACCTATGATCTTGAAGCCTGGATGGCAGGCCAGAATACGTATCGCGAGATTGTTTCTTGCTCCAATTGTCTTGACTTTCAAGCAAGAAGACTGAAGATAAGATTTCGCGACAGAACAAACGATCAACCTCAATATGTTCACACTCTTAACAGCACTCTTGTAGCCACATCAAGAACCATGGTTTCAATACTTGAAAATTATCAGACAAGTGATGGTCATGTTTCAGTGCCAACGGTGTTGCAAAAATATCTTGGCAAAAAAATGATCTAATAGTAGTAGAACTTATATTTTGGCTACAAACGTCGGTTATAGTTGGCACGACAAAAAACAGCTAGGGTAAAGGACAAGTGGAGAGAGAAAAAATGGGTTACTGTACTTGCTCCTTCTTCTTTTAACAGCGTACCAATAGCATACATCCCCATAACTAACGATTCAAGTGCGATTGGACGAGTTGTTGAGGTGACGTTATTTGATATTGTAAAAGGAGATCCTTCTCAACACCAATTCAAGTTGTATTTTCAGATTAACAAAGTTGAGGCCGATAAAGCAATTACTATCTTCAAGAGGTATGAATATGCAAAAGAATTTTTGCGAAGTCTGGTAAGACGTGGTTCGTCTCTTATTAATTTCATAGGTGACTATAAGACAAAAGATGGTCACATCTTTAGAATTAAAGTAATCGCGCTCACTCAGAAAAAATTGAATACCTCAAGAAAGCACGCCCTACGTCTAGTTGCACGAAATGTTATGGCAAAAACAATACCCGAAATGACAATAGATCAATTTGTTCAAGCAACAGCCTTTGGAAAGATAAACTCGGATATCATGGCTGCAGTAAAAAAGATAATTCGCGTAAGACATGTTGGAATCGAGAAGGCAAAGATTATCAGAACTGCCGAAGCTGAAATTGCTTTGCTACAAGCCTAATAGGTTTATTTCTCATAACGACTCGGAAGTAGTGTGGAAAACAAATTAGAAGTAAGCCTCGAAATTATAGTACATGCGACAGAAGAGGTAAAAAAAATTCTTGACTCGGCATACGAATTGTTTGAAATAAAAGAAGATGAATTTTTGCAGGAAAATCTTACTGGACATTATGGAAATCCAATTTTACTATTAAAGA
>JACQFM010000075.1 GCA_016200035.1 Nitrososphaerota archaeon | reverse complement strand
TCATTTGTTATTGACTGTATTATACCGTTATCAGTGACAGTTGGATCACCTAGTGCAACAATGTTGTGTGCAGCACTTGTTGCCTCTACAACAACATCTGGAGGAGCTCGAATCTTTGGCGGTTTAGTATCTTGAACAGTTACTACCTGCTTTGCAGTGGCTGTGTTTCCTGCAGCATCTTTTGCAGTCCAAGTAACTATGGTATCACCTAGTGGGAAAACTTTTGGCGCATCATTTGTAACAGAGATAACACCAATTGCATCTGAAGAGGCTGGTGTGCCAAGATCTACGACATTATCGGTCGGACTTTGAGCTTCCACTATTACTCCTGGCGGAGCAGAGAGAACTGGAGCCGTTGTGTCAACTAGAGTAATACGTTGAGTAGCCTTTGCAACATTTCCTGCACCATCTGTTGCAGTCCAAGTAACTATTGTAATTCCAAGAGGAAATTTGTCTGGTGCATCATTAGTAATGCTAGCAATTCCACTAGCATCTGTTGCTGTTGCCTGACCTATCAAGACTGAAGTGAGTTTCCCCGTTGCTTCTACAGTCATGTCTGCCGGCGCTGTAAGCACTGGAGCAGTCTTGTCGTTTGGATTGGGTTTGATATTTTGGGTTTGGTTGGTCGTAGTCTGGGTTGTAATCTTAGTTTCGGTAGGAGGCGGGTAACTGAATTCCTCTATTCTGTTGTTATTGGTGTCTGCCACAAAGACATTTCCATTCGAATCAAGTGCTACACCCTTTGGGCTATCGAAATTGCCTATTGCTTTACCCTGACTTCCCCAAGATGATAAAGAATTTCCATTTCTATCAATTTTTACTACACGGTTATTACCAGAATCTACAATGTAGATATTGCCTGAAGAATCCACCTTGATACCTTGCGGGTATTTCAAACTGCTGCCAGAACTAACATCAAAAGTCCTGACATAGACTCCGTCGGATGTGAATTTCTGAAGTCTGTTGTTTCCAGAATCCGATACATAGATACTTCCTTGCGAATCAGCTGCAATTGCACGCGGATAAAGGAACTGACCAATTCCAAGTCCACTTTCTCCCCAGCTAAGTAAGAGCTTGCCGTCAGATGTGAATTTCTGTATTCTACTGTTTCCTGTATCAGCTACGTAGACATTTCCTTTAGAATCGACTGTGATTCCCTGCGGTACCATGAATTTTCCCACTTCCTGTCCCTTGGTACCCCATTGTGTAATGTACGTGCCACTGGTGTCAAACTTTTGAACTCTTCCCAAGTCGTTATCAACAACATAAATGTAATCTCCATCAATTGCAATACCGTTTGGATTTTGAAACTGTCCATTGCCACTTCCTTTTGCTCCCCAAGAATGCAGATAGTTTCCATTGTTGTCAAATTTTTGGATTCTTCTGTTTCCAGAATCTGTGACATAGATATTTCCTGCAGAGTCTGCAACCAAGTCCCATGGATATGCAAATAGGCCAGTTGTCTGAAGCCCATATCCTCCCCATTGTCTTGTAAAGGAAGGAGCTGTTTCTGCTGCGGAATATTGGATAATTGTACTAGAAAGTAGGCTAACTATAATCCCAATTACTAATGGGAGGAACCTTTTCAACGCTCATGGATTGCGAGATATCAAAAAGTTCCTCAAAGTTTGGAATTGTTGAAGTTTTAGTCAATTTCAGTCCATTAGAAGGGCTTGTTTACTTCTCTCGTGAAGACATAGCTTGCCAGAGCCACCATTGCTACTACAAATCCAAAAATAACCGCAATATCAGATACCACGGAAATGGTTGGAGCGGCATTTGTCATCATACCCCTAATCAAAATTACAGAATAAGTCACTGGATTTAGTTTTGCTATAAAGGCAAGCCAGCTGGGCAAGAGCTCAAGTGGAAAGAGTGCTGGACTTAGCATAAAAAGTGGCATGCCAAGAAAGTTGATTACTCCCCAAAAGGTTTCCTGTGATTTTGCGACAGCAGCTATCGCGACAGAGATTCCAGAAAATCCAAGCGAAAATAAGATCACAATTAGCATTATTGGTATAAACATCAGGGGATTTGGAAAGCTAACTCCAAGTGCTAGAGCAATTCCTAAAACAAGACTTGCTTGCAGCGCAGATATCAAAGATATGGAAAGCATCTTGCCAATTGCAATTGACGATCTGGAAATTGGTGACGTCAAAGCTTTGTTCATGAATCCATATCGCCGGTCCCAAAGTGTGTTAACACCACCAAATATGCTAGTAAAAATTGCCGTCAATATTATGACGCCAGGTGCCATAAACTCGATGTAAGAGCCACCAAAGCCAACTGATTGTATCAGTGGACGTGTTCCCGCAAAGGTATTTCCGATCACTATGATCCAAATTGCAGGCTGGATTAATCTTATCAGAACACCGCTTCGTGATTTGCGGTACCTTTTCATCTCCCGCCAAAAAATGGAGTAAGTGTCAGAAACTATCAAGCTCTTAGCCTCTTGATTTTTTCCCTTTCTAATTTCATGTTATACCCACCACTTTCATCCCGAAGCTCACGTCCTGTATATGATAAAAAGACATCATCAAGGGTGGGTCTTGTAAGTGACATAGAATCAATTTTTATGCCAAGATTGCCGGAGGCCTCAAATACTTTTGGCATCATCTGGTCTATACTTGAAGAAAAGACTGTCACTTCGTCACCGTTAGTGGTAATGCTTTGTACTAGAGGGTTTTTTTTCAGCTCGGAAACCAGAGATTCCAGTTTCAAGGTAGAATCTACGCTGAAAACAACTACCTCGTTTCCAAGGGCATTTTTCAGTGACCTTGGAGAGCCTGTCACTTTTATCTTTCCATAATCAATTATGGATATGTTGTCGCAAAGTCTGTCAGCTTCTTCCATGTAATGTGTAGTAAGAAATATCGTAATACCATGTTCGGCGTGAATTTTTTTAATATACTCCCAAATCTTGTATCTAGTCTGGATGTCCAGTCCCAGTGTTGGTTCATCCAAAAAAAGAACCTTTGGTCTGTGCAAGAGCCCTCCCGCGATATCAAGCCGCTTTCGCATACCACCCGAATA
>JACQFM010000078.1 GCA_016200035.1 Nitrososphaerota archaeon | reverse complement strand
GTTGACGCATTTGGAAACGAGCTCAAAGAGGTCAAGGTCGACCAGCAGATCCAGATCACAGCTGATTTAGCAAACGGCCAGGACAAGAGCCAGCCATTTGCATATCTGGTGCAGATACAAGACTCGAATGGAGTCACAGTATCACTGTCATGGATTACAGGTTCGCTAACAGCAGGACAATCGCTAAACCCAGCTCAATCCTGGACTCCATCTGCAGCAGGAACATACACTGCTCAAATCTTTGTATGGGAATCTGTGGATAATCCAAACGCACTGTCTCCACCTGTAAGTACGACAATAACTGTAGTATAGACTAGAAACATCTAATTTCCCTTTTTTTCTTTTTTTGAATAAAGCCTAACGAAAGTTATACAATTCCAAAAATTATCTGAACTTTATAATAAATGACTTCAGATCTCTGAAAATCTTCAAAACCCTTAAATAGAAAATGAAAACCACGAGAAAGCAGTCAATGAAGAGTGTAATGGTCTTAACTGCAGTTACCCTAAGTGCGCTTTTAGTAATACCATTGGTCAACCTCGCTGATGCGGCCACAGGAGAGAAGGAATACATCAAAGTGAGAAACGAAGTCTGGAACCTGTTTTTTAGAATGACAACAGCTGCCTTTGTTGTTGGCGCCGTAGTTTCTGGAACCATAATATGGCTAGTATGGAGATTTAGAGAATCTCACCCCAAAAACAAAAATCCAACAAGGTGGGAAACAGGGGAGGAAGTTCATTAAATGGGTCACGATACAGCGGAATGGGTCTATGTTGGAGTGATCTGTGGAATTCTTGCTTGGGTTGGTGTGGACTCGTGGTATATTGAGAAACTGGTAGATGATGTTCCAAAGGATGCTGAAGTTATCAAAGTGACAGCACAACAATGGTTCTGGACCTTTGAACACCAGGATGGAACAAAAGAAGTCGGGCAACTTCATTTAAAGAAGGGTCAGCCTTACAAGTTTGAAATTACATCAAAAGATGTTAATCATGCGTTTAACATGCCAGATTGGGTTATCATGCAGGATGCTGTTCCAGGAAGAATAAACAAAGCTTGGTTTGTACCAGACCAAGTAGGAGAATTTCCAATCCAATGTAGAGAATATTGCGGTCTACTACATTATAACATGAGAGGAACACTTTACATAGAGGATAATAAATGAACATAAACAATTTATTCACTGTCCAAGTTTCTAAGCTTAGTGAGGTAGTGATATGGTTCTAGAACTTGCAAAGCCACGACCCATTTGGCAGATAATGTTTTCCACACATCACACAGATGTTGCTCTTCTTTATACCATATCTTCGCTGGCTTTTCTTTTCATGGGAGGAGTATTAGCACTTACAATACGAGCAGAACTATTTGCGCCAGGTCCTCAGATTATTGCAGACTCTATCACCTTTAACAGAATATTTACAGTACATGGAACTACCATGTTGTTTTTGTTTGCAATCCCATTTGCATCTGGAATAGGAAATTATCTTGTTCCAATAATGGTAAGATACAAGGACATGGCATATCCAAAACTAAACGCAATTGCGTTCTGGATGATTCCAGTTGGCGCAGCACTCGTGTGGCTTGGATTTTCAGATGTTTCATGGACTGCATATGCTCCATATTCTGTTATCAGAGCCCCAGGCCCAGCTGCTGATATGTGGATCTTTGGACTTAAGATAATTGGAATTTCATCAGTACTTAGTTCGATAAATTTTGTTGTCACAATTCTAAAATGCAAACATCCAGATTTGCCACTAAGTAAAATGCCACTCTTTGCTTGGTCTATGCTGACCATCTCTTTGATGACAATAGTTGCTATTCCAACATTTGCTGCTGCACTTTTAATGATGCTCACAGACAGACTTGGAGTATCAGGATTCTTTAATCCTGCAATGGGTGGTGACCCAATAGCATATCAACATCTATTTTGGTTCACTTTCCATCCTGAAGTTTACATCTTCATTCTTCCAGCAATTGGCATGATGTATGAAATTATTCCAAGATTTTCAAGAAAACCATTGTATAGTCAATCATCTGGAATTTTTGCATTTGTGATGCTTGCAATAATTGGTTTTGCATCGTGGGGTCACCATATGTTTGCAACAGGAATGTCATTTACCGAAAAAACGGTGGAATCGCTTTGTTCTTTTCTGCAGGTGCTGGCGGCGTTCTTAATACGGCAATGCCACTTGACTTTCTCACACATGATACTTACTGGGTAGTTGGTCACATGCACTTGTTCTTAACTGGCACAATAGCGTTTGGATTTATCGCCTTTACGTACTACATATTCCCATTCATAACAGGCAGGATGTACAACAGGAAACTTGCGGACTTTCACTTTATCACCATGTTTGCGGGAACGGTAATGGTATTCTTCACACAACATATTCTTGGACTATACGGGATGCCAAGAAGAGTATTTGACTATCCGCCATTTCCAGCATGGATTGCGATGAATGAGTTTGCATCTGTTGGAGCCTTTATCTTAGGTTCTGGCATGCTTGCCTTTTTGATTAATCTGATTTACAGCTCAGCAAAAGGCAAGGAAGCAAATATGGACGATCCATTTGGCCTAGGTGGAAAATACTATTATCCAGTCTCAGCAAAAACGCCACATCACACAGGATATTAAATTAAGATGAGTCACTCAGAGCAAGAGCAGCCAATATTTAGGACAAGTTCCGCAAGAATGGGAAAGATGCTTGCCATTGTGATAGGAATAATGGTAGTTGGTGGTGGAATCTTTTTTTCATTTTGGGACTATTGGACTTCATATTTACCTGCAGTGTCAAGAGCAAAAAAGGTTGAGACTGGACCTGCAGCAGTAGCTACAGGAAAGGAAATACAAACAACTTTAAAATTTATTGAATCTACTGACTTTAGGACTCTGGCATTTAACGCGCTTCCAGGAGAAGAGGGACATAATCCAGAAATTCATGCAAATGTTGGTGACAAATTGATATTTGATGTGACAAACGGCGGTAAGTCATTCCATGCGTTTGGAATTACGCCCATGTCAGAAGAACAGAAACAACATGAGGAGGCAACAGAGCCAATAGTGGAGGGCACTGCTATAGGAAGTGCTAGCAGTCCATTAAAACCGGGTCAGGGAGGCCAGGTCACCTTTGTTCCAGCAAAAGCTGGTACTTACTTTTACATCTGTGTAGTTCCGGGTCATAGAGAACTGGGAATGGAGGGAAAAATAATAGTTGAAGAAGCAAAACCAGCGGCTCAGGCTGCAGCTCCAACTGGAAACAAAGTTTCCTTTAGCCTAAATTTCCTTGAGAGTGCAGACTTTAAGACTTTGGCATTTAATGCACTTCCAGGAGAAGAGGGACACAATCCAGACATTAAGGTAAAGTCAGGTGACTCTGTAACAATCAAAGTAAAGAACAT